>NZ_JACJEW010000012.1:0-112717 GCF_014164315.1 Pseudoalteromonas sp. SG44-1 | reverse complement strand
CTAGGTTTGAGTTTACGAGATGTTACAGAAAAAATTTATTTAATTAAATTTGAAAATAAATGAAATAAAAAAGTGTAAAACCTAATACATCTCTAATTGTATGATTTCAAGAGAGTAAGATTTATTGCTTAGCTGTAGTAATACAGCAGACGAGCTTAATTAGCTATATGCAACTTATTATGTATTAGGGGGAGAGGATGCTGGGTAATACACCAAATTTAAGTAAGTTATTGATCTGTAGTAATCACAAAAAGACGACGAAACTGATGGGCCTTTATAAGAAGTTTGGTGTTAATGGTAATGTTAAATTTCATTTTATTTCAATAGAGGATGTCATTGATGTTATGTCCCAAAAAGAAATTGCAATGGAGCAAAATAATCTTTTAGAAAAATACTTAGAACACCCAAGAAATAATATCACTCTTGATTGTGACAAACTCGTGTTTAATGCAAATATTAGTGAAAAAGATTACATGAGGTTTTGCCAAAATTTTTATCGGGTTAAAACTAGTGAGAAAAGAAAGTTATTGGATATAAGGCTGCGTTTCCCTCAAGAAAGTGAGAAGCACATAGGCCATTATATTTGTCAGAAAGTGTTTACAATAAACGCTTCAACTAATGAATTTAATAAAGTCTTTATTTACTTATGCATAGATAAAGACAAAAACAGAATGCTTCATGTCGTCTTTACCCCTAGGTTATTTGATGATATCGAACTGAGTGTTATTTTTCATCACCTCCTAACTGTACTTGGTCGAACAAGATATGTACAAATTTTTTCAAAAGCGAGGCTGTCAAGGGTGGATATAGGTTTTAACTTACCATGTATTAGCAAAGCTAGTTTAATCGTTATGCCTAAGCATAACCGCTGTAGAGTGAGCAACAATTATCCTAATAGAGATGAACAAGGCTACTTATATGTAGATACTGAATCTAGGGTTTCTGAAAGCTATTACTGTGGCTCACAAAAAGGTTCTCACTTGGTGGTTTATGATAGCTTCTTGAATAATTTAAATAAGAAGAACCACGTAGTTGGGTTAACTTCCAGAGTTGAGTATAGGTATAAGTTACATGCGAATAAAGAGCATGTAACGATTGCAACGCTCAACGAGGTTAAACCGATATTGCATTTATATAGTTTTGTTAGACCTTGGGTGTTTAAGTGTTTGCCGATTCAATTGACTGAAATAATGATTACTAATCAGGGAATAGCATCAATTAGAAGAGCTTGGGAAGAAGCGAAGTTATGTTTAAAGAAGCGAGGAAAAGAAATAACTACTAATAAGCGTAAAAGGAAAGGGTTAGTATCACTTAATGAGTCTTGGTTGTTTTATGAACAGTCCAAGTTGTTGTTACATTACCGATTAATACTTTTAAACCCTAAATCATCTTCATTAATGATTAAACAATTCAAGGCTCGAAAATAAAAATCTATACTTAATCTATTTATAGTTTGTGTATAGTTTGACTTCTTGGGTTTTTGTAACTATATTTATTCTATGTATAGATTAGGTATAGTTTAGATGTGATCTTTTCGTTTCTTAATCTATATAATCTTCTGAGTATGGTAAGTAGAGAGGTTCGTATGAAAAATATAGCATTAACTTTTACAGCTAGGGGCTTTGAGCGTATTTTGAGAGAGGGTGGTTCAGGGGAGTGGACCGCAGACCCCCTAAGAGTATCAGATAATGTAAAGTATGTTATTTGCTGTCAAAACACTAACCCTCAGCGAAAAGGCAATGACTGGGGAGAAGTAAGTCATAAGCATGGTCAGGGTTTTATAGTTGGTAAGTTGTCGGAAGTTGTTCTTACTACGAAAGATACTTCGAAGAAAAAGAGATACCGATTTATGTTTTCTGAATATGCAGAGCTAGAAATTGACCATATGTGGCGCGGGGATAGATTTCCAGTGCGCTATTTAAGTGAAAATGACTTACCCTTTAATATCAGAGCATTAGACTTTAAACCTATGCCAAAATTTGAGACTTCTGATCAAATTTTTACTTTAAAAGAGGCTAAAGATGCTTTAGCTAAAGCTCATGGCATTAAGGAATCTGAAGTAAGAATCGTTCTATGATTGAAAGTTATATATATTTGGTTTAATAAAAGTAAAGTGAGTTTAGTACTCTAAGCAAAGGTCATGTTAATCTCTATTAACATGACCTTTTATCGCATTGTCTTATATGTCTAAAAGCCTTGTCTGATAGATTTAAAGCTGTTTCTAACGCTAGCGTTAGAAACAGCTTAGAGAATTGAGCAATCACTATTGATGCTTTGAGGAAAGCGCATTGGTTACTATCCATTATTTCGTTTCTTTCTGAATTCCCTTAATTTAGTGTTGTAGTGGCACTAACCTTAACACCCAATAAGAAAGCAATATCTTTTAAACTTCGAATAAAAGTAATTTTTCGGTTTCTCGATGCGAGCAAAGAGCTTATTTGCTGAGCTTTCTTTGTTGGGATGTTTTAAACCAGTGTGAGTTTTCGATTCTACTGACACCCAAATTAATATAAGTTAATATAGCTTTAGAGCTTTTTTGTTAGATGATCATTCCATGAAAATAAATACATTATCAGTTGAAAATTTTCGTTGTTATAAAAAAAATAAATTCACTTTCCATCCTCAGGTTAACTTGATAGTAGGTAAAAATGCGACGGGTAAAACGGCTGTATTGGATGCCGTTTCTGTAGCTATGGCTACTTGGATACTAGGGTTCAAGAAAAAAAATGATCAAAAAAGTCTCTGCCCTACTGACGCAACTTTATCTTATATAGAAAAAGAGGGGGAATCCCAATTTGTGGAAGCTTGGCCTGTTTTGGTTTCTGCTGCAGGGATCGTCGAGGGAAAACTTGTTGAGTGGGAGCGATCTAAAGACTCACCAACGGGTAATACTCGTTATGGTAATGCTAGTTCATTGATTACTATGGCAAAGCAATGTGATGAACATCTAGCTGATGATATTAATCTTCCTTTGATTAATTACTACGGGACGATGCGCTTATGGCAAGATCCAAAAGCCACTAGTGCTAAGTTGTCATTAACTAAATCAATAGCTAAGCCTTCTCGATTAGATGGTTATAAGCATTGTGTTGATCCTCGGATTGCACTAAAAGAGTTAGTGGCATGGTTTGCTCGTCAAGAGTGGCAAGCTTTTCAGGAGGGCAAAGAATCTATCATGCTCAGGGTTGTCCGCAAGGCGGTAATTAATTGTATAGAAAGTGCAGAACAGTTACGTTATGATCCTAAGAGAGGGGAGCTACTTCTGACCCTCAAGGGGGCAGAGCCGCAGCCTTTTAATTTGTTAAGTGATGGCCAGCGATGTGTTTTAGCTCTAGTAGCTGATATAGCTCAAAAGGCGGCACGATTAAATCCTCATTTAGGTGAAGAAGTCCTCGATCATACAGAAGGAATAGTTCTAATTGATGAACTTGATTTACACCTTCATCCTAAGTGGCAGCGTCATATAATTGAAGATCTAAGGACTACTTTTCCCAAAGTACAATTTATTTGCACTACACATTCTCCGTTCTTAATTCAGTCTTTAAGGTCAAGTGAAGAGCTGATTATGCTAGATGGCTTAGCTCCTGCTCAACTAGGGAACATGACTCTCTCAGATATAGCTGTTGGTGTTATGGATGTAAACTCTCCAGAAGTAAGCCTCCGTTATGCTAAAATGAAAGGAGTCGCAATAGAATATTTAAAACTACTTGATGAAGCTGCTAAAACACCAGAAGAAAAGCTTCAAGATTATAAATATAGATTAGCCAATCATTTAGCACCTTATGCAGACAACCCTGCGTTTCAAGCATTCTTAGAGATGCAACGTGTTGCAAAGCTAGGGAGCTAAGATATGAGGCCTGTTAAAAAAGGAAGCTCTCCAATCGTAGGTGACTTTAATAAATATGAAGATGCTAAACCAGAATTAGTATCTCGCCTTGGCATTTATTGTAGTTATTGTGAGAGAAAAATATCGACATTATTGGCTGTTGAACATATCGAGCCTAAAGATGGAGCTCATGGACAGCCTCACTTATCAAGGAGCTGGTCTAATTTCTTATTGGCATGTACCAACTGTAATTCTTGTAAAAGTAGTAAAAAGGTGAATTTCAAGCGTTTAATGTTTCCTGATAGAGATAACACTTACTATGCTTTTGATTATGAGCTTGATGGCAGTGTTAAGTATTCTACAAGACTGACAGCACGCCAAAAAGTCATGGCTAGAAATACTCTTAAATTAACTGGGCTGGATAAACCACTTCAAGAGTTTAAAGATGAAAATGACGAGCAAGTAGCTTTAGACCGCAGAGCTCAAAGAATGGAGGCTTTTGGTACAGCACAAGCAGCTCTAAACTACCTAGATGCTGATTCAGATAATCCCAATATGAGAGCCGTGATAGCTAATCTGGCTATACAAACTGGTTTTTTTAGTATTTGGATGAAAGTTTTTGATGCTTATCCAGATATGAAAGTTCAATTTATCCAAGATTTTAAAGGTACTGAGGGTAGTGGTTGCTTTGATATGACAACAGGTAGTTCAATAACACCAGCCCCTAATGTAGATGCACTTGAACAAGGTGGCAAAATATAAACCTTCTTCTTATTAAAGCCACTTACTATTTCTCACATTAATCTATTTTCTCAAAAGCAGTTCGCAATTAAATTTATGGTATGAAAAGCTTAAATCAGTGAAGGTGCAAAAAGTGAGGTTAACTTTGAAAGTTAGTTAGTGCTAACTAGATATCTCAATAAAATGGAGCTATCTATGAAAAGCACAAATCCTACAAAAGTATATCTCAACAGCTTAGCAACTTCTGGTCGAAAGTCAGCGATTTCCCAACTGAATGAAACTAAGAAAGCCTTAGAGTGGAATGAGCCAGTTGATTCATCGCCTTTTCATTTATTAACTTATGCGCAGCTCGAAAGCTTAAAGCAGCATTTTAGCGAGCAAGGCAAATCGGCTAGAACGATAAATCATGCATTACAGATATTAAAAAGTGTCGCAGATACGGCATTTAAATTAGATGTGATTGATCATAAAGCCATGATGCGTATTAAGTCAGTGCCTAGTATTAAAGGCAAAGTGATTGATAAGGGTAAGGCCTTAAGTCCCGTTCAGGCAGTTCTATTACTGAATAGCCTTTCAAGTAGCGGCTCAAAGGTCGGGGTAAGAAACCATGCTGTTATATCTCTTATGCTCGCTACAGGCTTGCGTCGTTCAGAGTTGTGTAGCCTTCAACTAAACAATTATTGCCCAGAATCTCACAATATAGTGATCGAAAAAGGTAAGGGCTCGAAGGCTAGACAGCAATTTCTGCCTGATTGGGCTGAGTCAGTTTTAAATAGGTGGCTTAGCATACGAGGTCATAGAAAGGGTCCTCTATTTACTAAGCAAGGCAAGGGTATTAAGCCTATTACATCAGATACTCTATACCTTATCGTTACTAAAAAAACGAAAAGAATTCTAGGTCAAACTTTTACTCCTCATGATTTACGTAGGACATACATAACACGATTATTAAATTTAAATGTAGATCTCCTTACAGTAAGTAAAATGGCAGGTCATGCGAATGTAACTACTACGCAGCTGTATGATAAAAGAGGTATTGAAACTCAGAGGCAGGCAGCATTAGCTTTAAGTTATGGAGTTTCATCATCATGAGTTTAGAGCAAGAATTATATGAATTAGGTTCGAATCTTTCATTTAGGCTTTTGAATAGCTCATTATTTGATAAAGAAGTATTGATAGGCTTAAAGCCAATTACGGTTCGTAGCATTACAGGTAAGGCATTTAGTTATCCTCAAAGTAACTCACAAGAATACGTAGAAGCAGTATACAGACATTTTGAAGATGTAAACTCTAAGGTAAGAACCATGACCTTGTTAGAAAGGAATTGTCATATATTAAGGGAGACATTTCAGTTACCTAAAGAGTCTGTAAACCTTCTAGCTTTAATAGTGGTAAATAGCCTTAACCCTGCATTTAACGAATTACTGGAAACACATCAAGGTTTAAGTGACAACGTATTGCATCAGTTGCTCTCTGAGGCTTTAAATGTTGATTATCTTACTTTGAAAAACACTTTTGAAAGCTTGGCTGAGAGCGGACTATGGAGCAGCTCAATATATGGTAGTGAAGATATGCTCCAAATACATAATGGCTTTGCAAAGGCATTAGCTTGCAAGCATGCTATTGATTTCTCAGATTTAATTTCAAATGTTGTCACGATATCAAGTAAGCCTGATTTAAAACTATCTGATTTCGAACATTTAGATACCGATTTACCTTTTGCTTTCAGCAGCGGTATTAATGATTTGCCTGAGAGTGGGGTAAATATTCTATTACATGGTGCAGCTGGTGTGGGTAAAACTCAATATGCAAAACTGCTAGTGAATCAAATAAATGCTAATTTATACGAAGTGAAAGCAAAAGGTGGGGACTTGAGTAGTCCTGACGATGAGCTGGACTCTCGTCGAAGCAGTACTCAACTTAGGTTACAGTATTTAAAGATGGCTTATCGCTTATTTGATTCTCAGCGTGATGCTTGGCTACTAATTGATGAATGTGAAGATATTTTTGCATCATTTAGCCTAAGTACAAGAATATCAAAGGATAGGTTACATCAGCTCCTTGAAGTTAATACTGTCCCCACAATATGGATAACTAATCACCCTGAAAGTATACCTGTTAGTTGCTTACGGCGGTTTAGTCTTGTTGTTGAATTGCCTAATCTTCCTGCCAATGGGAAATTTGATATGGTATCAAGTTGCTTTAAAGGCTTGAGGCTATCTAAAGGGTTTAAAGAAAAGCTTGCTAACTCAGAGGCTGCAACCCCTGCATTGCTAGAGAATGCGGCATCGCTGTGCAAAATTTGTAATGTTAAAGGTGCAGTGGCTGAAGAGTACACCAATACTTACCTAACAGAAGTTTTGAAGTTAACTAATGAGCCTTTAGAAACCCCTGTTTATAAACCCGAATTAGAGTTTGATCCAGCCTATTGTAATTTGAAAGGCGACCTTCACTCACTAGCTGATATCACCAAAACGATTGAAAGGCATCCTGAAGCTCGTATTTTATTATTTGGGCCACCAGGCACTGGTAAGTCAGCTTTTGTTGACTATGTGTGTAAAGAGAACGATTTAGGCTTAGTAACAGTCAAGGCATCTGATGTGCTAGGCAAGTATGTCGGCGAAAGTGAAGGAAATATTGCTAGGCTTTTCGAAAAGGCTAGTAATGAAGGTAAGGCATTACTGATTGATGAAGCTGATAGCCTTTTAACGTCACGTGAAGGCGCAACTAAGTCATGGGAAGTGAGCCAAGTAAATGAGCTGCTAATGCAGATCGAGCGATTCCAAAGCCCCTTATTTATAGCTACTAACTATTTTGAGGCACTAGATAAAGCATTGCTGAGGCGTATTGACTTTAAGATCGAATTGCAAGCATTGAAGCATCAACAGGCTATTAGTTTATTCGAGGAAGTCGTTGGAGTCGAACTTGATACAGATAACAAAAGTCTGTTAAGTCATATGACAAACTTAACAGTGGGTGATTTTGCTATTTTATCTCGACAACTTAAATTTCAAGAGAAAAGATTAACAATGGAAAAACTACTATGGCTTTTAAGATCTGAAAGTGCATATAAACAATCTAAATTTGAAATAGGGTTTCATGCTTCAATATGAATGTATAAATTTCACTCTGTGGCCGCATTTTTTTGCGGCCACAATTTCTTGTCGTTTAATTTTTTTATTCTATTTCAGTGTTTTATGTTTTATTTTTGGTAGGGGTTATCATTTTTTCTTATGAATGTTAAACTTATAGTCAAAGTAGTAAGTGTTGATTTTATCGTGAATGTAGCAGAAGCAACTAAGGTTCTTATCTCTAAAGGCTTGGTTAAAGACATAAATGGCACAAGACGTTTCATCAGAAAAGGTGAGCTCTTAGCCACAAAAGAGTGCAACCATAATGGTTATGAAATTTCACAAAGCTCATTAGATGCATTTTTATGGGTCAAGGAGTCATCTGATGCAGACATGGTTAAGCATGTTTTGAGTAGTACTATAATTACTTCTAAAAAAAGAAGCCCATACCAAGTAGCTTCATTCTTTGCTGGTATCGGTGGCTTTGACTTAGGCTGTGAACGAGCAGGAATGAAAGTGGTATTTCAGTGTGAAGTTAATACCTTTTGTCAGCGAGTTTTAAAAAAACACTGGCCAAACATACCATTACATGCAGATATAAAAACATTAAAAGCCTCTTCTATACCAGATGCTAATATTTGGTGTGGCGGCTTTCCTTGCCAAGATGTATCACTTGCTAATCAAGGCAAACGCAAAGGTTTAAAGGGAGAACGAAGTGGATTGTTCTACACATACGCAGAGCTTGTTAGAAGACGACGGCCTGACTGGCTTATCATCGAGAATGTTCCCGGATTACTCAATAGTCACGAAGGAGCTGATTTCGGAATCCTTCTCAAGACGTTGGATGAATTCGGGTATGGTATTTCATGGAGAGTATTTGATGCTAAATACTTTGGAACACCACAGAGACGACGAAGAGTGTATATTGTCGCAAGTTATGGAGACATGCGCTCCGCTCGAGTCCTTTTTGACGATAGAGCAAATTCAGTCACTGATAAATCGGGCAGAGGAAAGAGGACAAAGTTTGGATCCCAATTTAGAGAAGGCTTATCGAGATCAGATGTCTACTCTATACAGCATGCAAGTATCGGAAGAAAGCATACAGCAGGGCCACAAGCAAAAGGCTATCGAAATGACGGAGAAACATACACACTTGACTCAAGGGGAAGCGCCGATGCTATATGTGCGCCGTATGCTCCCTATAGAGTACGAGAGGCTTCAGGGCTTCCCCGAAAATTGGACTCTAATAGACTGAGGGCTGTAGGTAACGCGGTTGCAGTACCAATTGTAGAGTGGATTGCTAAAAGAATTATCGAAGTCGATTCAAAGCTTTAACTATAAAAGATGTGCGGACATTACATTGCCGCACAAGCAATTAATAGTGCTTGAAAGTTAGATGTTTACTTTTTCACCATCCAAGGATAAGAATTCCCCCAGAAAAATTGCTGGCTCTGGGCCCCCTTGATCCGTTAAAGTTCTAACGAAAGTAGAATAGTTGGTAAATAAAATTCTTTTATCGTCAACTTCTAAAGGAATGGGTCCAAAGGTTGGTGCCTCTGTTTTATTTTCTCTAATGCCGAGTAAACATAATGTCCAGTTATGCTCTCTCAAGTCTCGTAAATTAGCTCTTGAAATTCGGCGATATAGATAATCATAAATCAGTTCTCCGATAGCAAAAACAATTTTTCCACCGGTTTGGTTTACAATATTTCCTTTAACTAAAAACTGCTCTTGTTGCCTTCTCCAAGCGTTCGTTTCAATAGAATTTGGTTTAGCTATTTCTTGTCTTAAAAACTCATTAGTTGGGGCTTCTAGCTCGGCCCATGAAGCAACATAATCAGATATTTTTTTAGTTTCACTGGTTTCACCTCCTCCCTGCATCTCAAGGAGTATTTCATCAATTTTAGCTGCTGGAGCAAGGTTCCGCATGATGTAATCAGCTTTATAGTTGCCCCCGGTCTCTTCAATGGGTACGGGGGCTTCCCTGTTAACAACTATATGTTCCTTTTCAAATTCACCACGATAAACTGTTTTTGCAATTTCCCACAAAATTGAGGATTGATGTTCAGTTAAACCTGCTGGAACTCGCTTTTTAGGGTTTGTGGTATCTTGCTTTGTTTTTGGAGTTGCACATAAGCGATGTTCACAGACAATCCAAATTGTTCCTGTTTTTTTTCTAACACTGCAAATAGGTTGTAAACCTTTTGTCACTTTGGAGCAGTTCCCATCCATAAATGGGCAAGGTATTTGTGACCTTAACTGAACTGGATTGATGTTTTTATCGTCTATATCAGTACGTTGTCCTAAGTACTCCGCTACAGATACCGCCATGAATAATCCTTGAGTAATTCTAAATATAGAGGATAACAATACCTAAATATTAAAGATTGTCCAACGTTGTCTAAAATGTATGACTGAAAAGCCTGAATAATAAGATTTAACAATATGAAAAGTCATAATATAAAATATTTTTTAGGTTGTAACTTGTGCCACCGAGTGTGACACTCTTAGCTATACATTATCTAAGTTGTTGTTTTTTGTTTAGGTGTAATAGTTCGCTTGTCAGCTTATACGGCTGACTCACTCATTCAATAAAAAAGCCCGCAGTTAACGCTGCGGGCTTTTTTGTGTCTGTGTTTCGGGGCTACGGGCGTCGAGTTTCGAGCAGCGCGTTGATATATAGAAATCAGGAATCAGATGTCAGAAATTAGATATCAGAAATGTGATCTGCCCTGATAAAGTCTTAGTTTCTTTGATCGTGTAAACATAGCATCGGCTGAGAGTATTACTAATTGGTTCGGTCGTTTGGTTGTAGAGCTTGATATTCCTAATGTGAATAAGTTGGATGAATTGCGTAGCTATCACCGCTTTAGACATCTGTTTATTAGTAACATCCGTAATAACCACGCGTTTGCTCTTTCCCTAATTCAGCAAATAGTAGGCCATGAATTATCAAAAGGTGGGATAACTGATAAATACACATTGTAGCGCTAGTTTGGAAGGTTAAAAGAGGTGGTTAATGCTTTTAGGTTTTAATTATGTCTAGTTTTAAGTTAAAAATAATTTAGGGTTATATTCTATACTGATAGTTGTAACTATTATATTTAGATTTTAAGTAAAACAGAGGGTGAGTAAATGTATAAAATAGAACTTCAAAATTTTCACATCAAAGAAAATAAAGGATGGGACGCAATTGAATCATTGGCAGAGTTAACTAAACTCGGTTACCCGTCTAATCGTTTGGGGAAGTATGTTCGTGGTTCTAACGAAATTCAAGTTACGATAGGTTCAACAAAAGTAGGCCAATCATTGGGTTTAAACGAAAAAATTGAAAAACTGATATTGAGTGAATTCCCCTTTACAGATCTATCATCAACTAAAACTACAAATGGATCTATAGATAAACCTGAGTATCCGACATTTTTGTTAGAGCATAAACCTCATAAGTTGAATGCTTTTATGATAAAGCTAGAAAAGCTATTAATTGATGCAATTTAAGTAATGAGTTTATTTTTTAGTACGAAAGATGCTTAGCTCAAACTTTGACTGAAAGTCACAATGAATATGCAGCTATCAGAACAAGCCTGAGCTAGTACAACTAACTAATTAGTAGTGGCCAACCGCTTTGAGGGTATTTCACTGTTACTCTTCTAAAAGACATATATTTCGTGAAACCCGTGCTTATAATGGCTTTCCCTTGAGGTGAAAAGCCTACGTGCCCTACAATTATTACATCTGAGCCATCTAACTCGGATACCTCTTTCAACTTAAAGTTAACCAATACCTGTTCTTTAAGCTTGGAATTTAAAGCAATACTGGGCTCTAAAAGGTTATCGCCGTAATTAAGCCATAGAGTACCTTTTTTATCTATATTTAAGTTGTTTATCTTCCCCCAAAAAATATAGTCCTTACCAATGTGCTCTCTAGACACATCTTCTATTCTAACTAAATTACTTCTTAAATCTCCCTCAACAACTACACGTCCCGAGTTAGCGACAATAGTTATTGTTGATTTTCATCACCATAATCACTATTTCTACATAAGTTAGTTAATAATTGACGTAAAGATTTACTTAAAGGGAAACCATCAGAGTTACCAATAATTTTTCTTTTAGATTTTCCTTTCCAATCAGATTCTTCATCACCATGTTTATTATTGTCATTTGAAACATAAATAGATTGAGAGGTTACTTTATCTAAATCAACACGTATGCCTGAGTTTTGATTTTTTTCATCTTCATCATTGTCAGGATCATCAGAGACAAACTCAACAGTAGAAGCGTTACAACCTTCTTTGTGCTTTGCACCAAAACAAGCCATACGACTTATCTTTTGAGTTTCATAGCCTTTTGTAAACCAAGCTTTTTCGCCACAATCTATACAGTAAATTAAACCTCTATATTTATCTGGATTTTCTTCGTAGTCGATTGTAGAACAAATTGAATCGTCTTCATTAAATTTACAGTGCAGCATTCATCATCCTTGATACCCATCTCTACTTGTTGAAATAGAGAACAATATTTATTGTTGTAGATCAATTTACATTTTAAGGTACTACGAGTAAATAATCAGTTTAGTTGTTTAAGCTACTTCCTATCTAGTAGTGTTAATACATATTAACTTTGGTTGATTTTTTTGCGTATGACTTACGTCTTTTTACTATTAATCGCTTTAAACACTGAGTAGCTAACGGCTAATACTAGGCAGATGGTGGCGGGGATAAAGAGTGCATTAAATTTATAAAACTGGAATGCATAAGCACCTAATGTGCCACCGCAAATGAATCCTGAGATGATCAGTAAAAACAACAGTGCTTTGCGTTTATCAAAGGGTTCGCCTCTTAATTTAGCGCCAAGCATTAGCCCTAGATCAGTAAAAATACCGGTAACATGGGTGGTGCGAATAACTGCGCCGCTGTAAGTGGTGGCTAACGCGTTTTGTAAGCCGCAGGCTGCGGATGCTAAATAGTGCCCGTTTACAGAGTCATTCGATAAAAAATACACTGAGCTTGCTAACAGCATGGCTTCAAATAACAGCAAGCTGCTGTAGTTATGGCCGAGTTTTAATGCACCACTTTGCAAAAAAGCGCCGGAGATCGCCGCACCAGCCAAAAAACTCAGTAGGATAAGAGCTAGGTGTAATACATCAGTAACGGGGGAGGTAACAAGGCTTGTGCCAAGGAGTGTTGCAGTGCCTGATAGATGGGAAATTGATTGATGTTTGAACCCTAGTAACCCTATCGAATTAACAAGCCCAGCAACAAGCGCAAGTAAAAACGATCCATATTCTACCCAACGAGGTAATTTTGAAATCACGGCTAACAGTTAATTTAATAAAATCTGTTTGGTAACGTATCAGTTCGTTATTTATTAAACAATAGCTAGCTAAATTTTCAGTGCATAGCATAGTGTGTGCTGGATCAGCAATATTTAGGTAGCTGTTGTGGATTGGTTGCTTACCAGTGCTAAAAATTCCTGCTCGGGTAATGGCTTTGCAAACAAATAGCCTTGGCCATAATCACACCCTATACCAAGTAATAATTGCTGCTGCTGTGGTGTTTCAATGCCTTCGGCAATCACTTTTAAACCAAATTGATGTGCCATAGTGATAATTGCTTTGCATAACGCGAGATCTTGATTGTCGGCTTGAATGTTATCAACAAAACATTTATCAATTTTTAAATAATCTGCGTCCATTTGTTGCAAGTAGGCAAGCGATGAATAACCGGTGCCAAAGTCATCTAAAGCGAGTTCCATACCCGATTTTACCAGCGCTTTCAGGCGTTGTTGGGTGAGTTGCTCTGGTGCGATCATTAACCCTTCGGTGATCTCGCTAACAATTGCACTCGGTGGTAAATTGGCGGCTTCTAGCAAGGCTGGCCACTGATCAATACCGCTATCAAGGCAACTAAATTGCACTGGCGAGACATTAATACTAAGTTGAAAGTTGGCATCAACCTGGGCTCGTAAAACTGTTAGCGTTTGTAATGCGCGAGTAAATACAAATTGTCCTAATGGGTTGATATATCTAGACTCTTCGGCTAAAGGTATAAATTCAGCGGGACTAATTACGCCGCGTGTCGGGTGGCGCCAGCGCAATAGTGCTTCTGCTTTATGAATGTGCCCAGAATCTAGGTTAACGATTGCTTGGTAATAAAGATCAAATTGTTTTTGTTCAATGCCATAGCGCATATTTTTGAGTAAATCCATACGCGCTTGTGCTTGCTCGCGTAAGTTGTGATTGAAAAACTCAAAACAGTTACGACCACTTTGTTTAGCTTTATACATGGCTTGGTCTGCGGCTTTTAATAACAGCTCTGAGCTATCGCCATCGATTGGTGCAATAGCGATGCCGATGCTGGTTGCTATGTGTAGTTCTTCGCCTTCGAGTATAAATGCTTTTGTCATGGCATTGAGGATATCGTTGGCTACTTTTTTAATGTGTTCTTCAGTGACTAGCTTGGCATGCACAATGACAAATTCGTCGCCACCAATACGTGCAATAAACTCAATATCAACAATTTCTTGTTGCAAACGAATTGCGATCAACTTAAGTAATTCGTCACCATAAAAATGGCCTAAGGTGTCATTTATGTCTTTGAAATGATCAAGATCAAGTAGCATGATCACCAGTGGCTCATTAGGATTTAAGGCGTTGTTGAGGCGCTGATTTAAGCGCTCTTTAAGCTCAATTCGATTAGGTAGATTGGTTAAATGATCAAAGTGAGTTTGATGCCATATCAGATCTTCGGCTGCTTTCTTAGCGGTAATATCGGTAAAAATCGCGACTCTGCGCTGCGCTTCAGAATGCTCATTGTATACAGTATCGATAGTAAGCCACTCTGTGAATAACTCGCCATCTTTACGACGGTTAATTATTTCACCTTGCCAACGGCCAGTCTCTTGTAATTGCAGCCACATTTCTTGATAAAACGCTTTGCTGTGCTTGCCTGAAGCTAAGATAGCGGTGGTATTGCCCAGGATTTCATTTTTACTGTATTGGGTTACTTCACAAAAAGCCGGGTTAACATCTAAGATAATGCCGTTTGGATCGGTAATGGCCATTCCTTCACTGCTATTTGAGTAGACCAATGAGGCCAGATGAGACGCTTTTTCAGCGTTTTTTCGCTGGCTGATATCTTGCAATACAATAGTGTACTCGTTGCTATTATGCTTGGCACTGATCCGCGCTTCAAATACTTGCTCGACTTCGCTGTTATTGATTGTTAATTCAAATTGGCTAGTTTTATTTTTGCAGGGCAAATGCTGAAGTAACTGTTTACTTTTTTCTTCACCAAGTAGCTCGCGAAGGTGTAACTTTGAACGTGTATACACAGGTAAATTTAACTGTGAAATTTGCCCACCTAAGTTCAGTACATCACCGTGAACATTGATCCGAATGTAGGTATCAGGCAAAGCGTTTAATAAACTACTCAATTCGTCATGTTGGCGTTTGACACTCGCTTCTGCCGTCAGACGTGTTTGCGCCATCGCTTTAAAATGTTGATAGAGAGTATTCAGCTCTGGGCTATTTAAAGAAAACTGTTTTGGTAATAACCCTTGCGCAAGCTCTTTAATCGTCAGAGTGAGTTGTGCTATGGGCGTTAATACGTTGCGCTTTAATTGGCTATGAGCAAATATAGACAGGCCAATAATCATCAATGTAAATGCAGCTAATGTGATAAAAAATAGTTGGTTGGCAGCTTGAATTGCGTTATTAAATGGCATGACAACATAGACATTTAGGCTATTTTTAGTTTCATCGGTATACATGGTTTTACTGTGTAAAATGTGATTAATACCTTGCAATTCAATTGTGCTATTGAGCATAGGTAGTTCAGAGCTAAATCCATAGGCGTTAATATTTTCGCCAAACAGCGATGGATCGTTAGGGTAATTTGCAATAATGCGACCGTTGTTGTCGGTTATAACAGCAATGGCATCTTCGGGTAAGTGAGAGTTGGCAAGTATCTGGCTCCACCAATCTAATGTGACAACCGTTACTACTGCCCCATATACTTGTTGCTGCTGATCAATAAGTGGATAAGCAAAATTGAAACTGAGGGAATTGATACTGCGATCTTTTTGAAAATAGCCAATGGCAAAGCTTTTAGTTGCCACAGCATTTTTAAAGTATTCACGATCGGCAATATTAATATTTTCTTTGCGTCCTTGCGATAAACACACCGCGTCGCCTTGCATGTTGACGATACCAATATTTGCAATTTCAGGTTGAAGTTTTTGTATTTTAGCTAAGTAATAAGGGCAGCCGGTTTGTAGTGGCGCGGCAAAATCTTTTAAGTCAGCAAGTTGAGTGGTAAATGTCTTAATTTTTTTGAGTAGCTCAGTCTGCTGCTCAACAAGCTGTTCGGCAACCGTTAATGCCTGCAGCCGACTTTCTTGGCGTGCGGTTTCTTTGGCATGCCAAAGGCTAAATAAGATCACCAAAATGCCGGGTAAACTCAGTAATATAAATAACCGATAAAGTCGATGTTGTAACGATGAGGAAAAAATAACAATACTCTTCATACTGGGCTTTTGGTACAAAATTGTAGCCAATTAAGTTGAAAATAACCATATATAATATAAGGTTAATTGCGGTTTATCTAATAAAGACCAAAGTAATAGCTCTGAAGAGTAAGATTGTGCTGAGCAAAGCTCAGTATCTATGAGGATTTATAGCAAACGTAACAACCAGCTAAATTGACTTAGCTTTATTTTATTGGCTGAATTTTGGCTATGACCATTTAGCGCTTGATAGCCTGCACCTGCCGTAAAGGCACTGGCAATACCGACATTCGATACTGCAAAGCGTTTAAGTCGGTAGTTGAAAGCTTGATGATGTTGCTGTTTTAACGCATTGATGCTATTCATTTTTTGACTTAAGTGACGAACTTTATGATTTGGTTTCTTAATAAAATAATCAATTAGCATTATTCACCCCTATTTATATTGAGTAATTGTTTAATGCTGTGCGCAGTTTTATCAAAGCCAATTTTGCTGCTGATATAACCAATATTTTTCCACAGCCACATTAAACAAAGCAATTGTAAGCCAATTAGACATACAGCACTGAGCCATATTGATTGACTAAAGGCAAAAACCGCAAAGCCAAGTGTGATCAGCAAACCGGCCCACAACAATACTAAACCACCGGCAAAACTTACCAGCAAAATAATAGTCAATGCCAAAGAGCGAGTTGATAGTCGCCACTCGGCACTCGCTAATTCTTTGCAAATACCAGCCTGTTGGCGATAGTCTTGATAAAGTTGCTCACCATATTGAGATAATTTAGCAAGATGATCTTGCCACTGATCAGCACTTTGCGGTGCAGGATCAGCGGCTTGATGCTGTTTATCTTTAGGATCGGTATGTGGTTGCATAATTGCTTACTTGCTACGGCGAAATAGTGCTGTCACTAGCATACCAGCAGCAAACGCAAGACCAGCTGTAGCAAGCGGGTTTTCAGAGGCTAATTGACGAGTTTTACCACTGTATTCAGACAGTTTTTCACGCGCAATTTTTTGCTTTTCAGTGAGTGTTTCAGCTGAACTTGAAGCACCATGACGAATACTTTGTTCTGCTGTTGCAGCCTTTGAAGACAGCGAATCAACAGCAAGATGAGCCGCTGAGGTTGCTTTGTCTGTTAATGGTGATTCAGTGTGAGCAGCAATATCATCAACTTTTTTACTGGTTTTTGCAGCTGAATTTGAACTTGATGTTGAAGTAGTCATAGTAATCGTTCCTTAAATATAAAACTAGATTGTGTAATACTTGTTGCAGCCTTCGTACCACTTCTACGATCTTATTTAAATTCTTAAAAATCAATGGTTTGTTTTTTATCTTGTGAATCGCTTTGTTTGAAATAACAGCGTTTAAAGTAACTATTGCAAAAAGATCGCGTAAATTTTACAAGATCTATTAAGCAGCAATTCGCTACTAATATTTTGTAACTGTTCATTGATTATTCATTAATCATTTAAGTCTATTTATTTTGTTTTATCTCAGAATAAAATATTTTTTTTGATGTTATCCACTTTTTCCCACGTAATTCAGTAGCTTCGCGCTAGGCCTTATTTTTTCTGGCTTTAACACACCATTATAGGTTTCTGCTGACTTGACAAAATAGCTTGTCAAGCCCTAAACTGGAGCACTGTGGTAAAAAGTGGTATTTAGTGGATCAAATTGGATCAAATTAATCAAAACAGATTAATTACAAACTTTTAAAGTAGGCTTTTTATGTTCCGTGGTGCGAGTTCACTGAGTTTGGATGACAAAGGACGATTTGCGGTACCGACTAAGTACCGAGACTCGCTGTTGTCTGAAGATCAGGGGACGGTGATCTGTACTGTCGCACTGAACGAGCCTTGCTTGTGGTTGTATCCACTGGCGCAATGGCAGGATATAGAAGATCGCTTAGCTAAAATTTCCAATATGAATCCACGCGCTCGACGCATGCAACGGATGTTGTTAGGTAATGCAACAGAATACCAATTAGATAAAAATGGCCGAATATTGCTGGCACCGTCGTTACGGTCTCATGCTGATTTAGGCAAAAAAATCATGTTGGTCGGTTTGATGAATAAATTTGAGATCTGGGATGAAGAACGTTGGCATGAACAAATGCGCCAAGATACCGAAATTGAACGACTCGGTGAGTTTGAATCAACCCCAGACTTAGATAATTTTTCGCTCTGATCACACAATAAAAAGGCAAACAATAGCTAATGACAGCGCAATTTGAACATATTTCCGTACTAATGGACGAAACCATCGAAGGTCTAGCAATTAAGCCAGACGGTATTTATATGGATGGTACATTTGGCCGTGGCGGACATTCTGGACAAATCTTGGCGCGCCTTGGTGAACATGGCCGATTACAGGCCATTGATCAAGATCCACAAGCGATCAAGTCTGCCGAAAAGTTTGCCGACGATAGCCGTTTTGCCATTGCCCATACTCGCTTTTCTAACCTATACGAAGTAGCAGAGCAAAACGATCTATTAGGAAAAGTAGATGGTATTTTATTAGATATCGGTGTGTCATCACCACAACTAGACGATGCTGAACGTGGTTTTAGTTTTATGAAAGATGGCCCGCTTGATATGCGTATGGATCCTACTAGCGGCCGCAGTGCTGCGCAGTGGTTAGCCGAAGCTGAGCTGGAAGACATTGTTCATGTGATCAAAACTTATGGTGAAGAAAAGTTTGGTCGTCGTATTGCACATAAAGTACTTGAAGTGCGCGCTCATACGCCGATTACAACAACTAAGCAACTTGCTGATTTAGTTGACGAAGCAGTGCCAGTAAAGGATAAGTTCAAACACCCTGCGACGCGTACTTTCCAAGCTATTCGTATTTATATCAACAGCGAATTGGAAGAGATTCAAACGGCATTACAAGCTGCGTTGGGTGTATTAAAGCCCGGTGGCCGATTAGTGGTGATTTCGTTTCATTCACTAGAAGACCGTATTGTTAAACAGTTTATTAAAAAACAGAGTAAGGGAGCGGCGTTACCCAGAGGTCTGCCTTTAACTGATGCACAAATAAATCAAAATCTGACGTTAAAAGCAGTGGGTAAAGCTATTAAGCCAAGCGAAGCTGAAGTTGACCGTAACCCACGTTCACGCAGTTCAGTACTTAGGGTGGCACAGAGATTGGGATGAAGCCAAAAGCGAATCATCGACAACCCAATTTATTTTTAGAAATAATCAAAGGCCTAGGAGCAAACAAGTTAACCTCGGCCTTACTGGTTGTGATATTCGCATCTAGTTTGAGTGTGGTGCAGGTCACTCACTTTGCTCGCCAAGAGCTGATTGAACAAGATCAGCTGTTACAACAGCGAGATGAACTCGATTTAGAATGGCGTTATCTATTAGTTGAAGAAGAGTTTTATTCGCAACATGCGCGCATTGAAGAAATTGCTATTGAGCAACTGCAAATGAAACGGTCCACAAGCCAAGACGAACAGGTGATAGTACTGCCATGAGAAGTAGAGGAAAAAAACCAGTAAATAGTTTGATCACATGGCGTTTTATGCTGGTGTGCTCTGTGGTGCTGCTGGTTTTTGTGACTTTAGTATCTCGTGCTGCTTATTTGCAAGTTATCGAGCCTGATAAAGCCCGTTCAGAAAGTAATAAACGTACCGTGCGCGTGGAAAAGTTGCATGTGCAACGCGGGATGATTTTTGACCGTAATGGCAAAGAACTTGCTGTTAGTGTGCCCGTTGTAAGTGTATATGCGGATCCTAAAGCATTACATAAATCACTGCGTGCTAAAGTGCTCAAGCAAGCGCGCAAAAATGGCGAAGATGAGAATGCCCTTGCAGAAAATACCGCGCTACTTGAACAACGTATTGCGCTGTACTACAAAAATGATTTACGTTGGCGTGAGCTTGCCGATGTACTGCGTATTGAACCGAAAAAAATTAATGGTCGCTTGCGGGATGATGCCAGTCGCCGCTTTGTTTATCTAAAACGCCAAGTAACCCCTGCCGTTGCCAATTATATTGGCGATTTACGTCTGCCTGGTATTCATTTATTAGATGAATCAAAACGCTATTACCCTGCCGGAGAAGTCACCGCACATGTGCTTGGTTTTACCAATATTGATGGTAAAGGTATCGAAGGCATAGAGAAGCTTTACGAAAACGCATTAACTGGCGTTGAAGGTCGTCGCACAATTCGTAAAGATGCACAGGGGCGTGAAGTTGAAGTGCTTGATGAACGTGAACGGATTGAACCCGAAAACATCCAGCTTAGTATTGATCAGCGTATTCAAGCGATAGCCTATAAAGCGGTTAAATCAGCCGTGCTGACCTACAAAGCAACGTCTGGCTCTGCGATGGTGGTCGATGTGAGAACTGGTGAAGTGTTAGCGATGGTTAACAGCCCGTCTTTTAATCCAAATAATTTAAATGATGCAGCGCCGCATAAACGCCGTAACCGAGCGATCACGGATTTGTTCGAACCAGGTTCAACCGTTAAGCCTCTAGCCATATTAGCTGGGTTAGACTACGGCTCAATCCAACCGGATGATAAAATTGATACTTACCCAGGCTGGATGCGCATCGGTGGTACGTTAGTTACAGACTCGCGTAACCATGGTGAAATGACCTTACGTGAGATTTTAAAGTACTCCAGTAACATGGGTGTGACAAAAATAACGCAAGATGTACCGAAGGATTACTTTGTTGGCTTGTTCCAAAAAGTTGGCTTTGGTTCTGATACAGGCACCGGCATGGTTGGTGAAAGTAGTGGCTTGTTTTATCCGAATCGACGTTGGTCTGACCATGAAATTGCAGCACTTTCTTTTGGTTATAACGTTGCTGTAAGCACCGCACAAATGGCGCGTTTTTATGCCATGTTAGGTGCCGGCGGGATCAATAGACCGTTGACCATCCTCAAGCAAGATTCAATCCCTGAAGGCGAGCGTATTTTTCAACAAAAAGATGTTGAAGCGGTTGTGCATATGATGGAAAGCGTTTTTGAAGAAGGTGGAACAGCGAGCCGCATAAAAGTTGATGGTTATCGTGCTGCGGGTAAAACGGGTACCTCTAAAAAAGCCGCTGCAGGTGGTTATGGTGATGAGTATGTTGGTTACTTTACTGGTATAGCACCTGCGAGTAATCCACGTTTAGCTGTTGTTGTAATGATCAATGAGCCCGGTGGAGATGTTTATTATGGCGGTGCAACTGCAGGACCAGTGTTTGCAGAAATAATCTCCAATGCGTTAAGAATTTTAAACGTGGCACCAGACAAAGGCTCGGTTGCCTACGTGAAGGGCATAGATGATGATGCGTGATTTAAAAATAATTTTACAACAAATAGAAGTAGCAGCAACAAGCTTACTAGTAAAGCACTTGCGTTTGGATAGTCGAGATGTCACCCCTGGGGATGTCTTTGTAGCAATTAAAGGTCATCAATTAGATGGCGGACAATTTATTGATAAAGCGATTGCAAATGGTGCAGTTGCAGTAATTGCTGATCGTTTATGTGAGTTTGAATGTGATTTTGAACCGCTTTATTTAATTTCCGATTTGAATAAGAAATTGCCCGCATTAGCGAGTCATTTTTATCAGCAACCAAGTAAACAATTAGATGTGGTGGGTGTTACTGGCACCAATGGTAAATCAACCACCACTGCGATGATTGCTCATTTAGCTAAGTTTTGCGACACCCAATCAGCGATTATCGGTACGCTTGGGTATGGGCAACCAGAAAGTTTAACTGAGTTAATTAATACCACACCGTCTTGTGTTGATTTACAAAGAATATTAGCGCAACTTGCCACTGACAATAACAAACTGGTGGCGATGGAAGTGTCATCACATGGTTTGGTACAGCAGCGTGTTGCGAAAACGCACTTTAAAGCTGCTGTGTTTACCAATTTATCGCGTGATCATTTAGATTACCACGGTGATATGGCCAGTTATGCCGATGCAAAGTTAATGCTAATGCGAGATTTTGACGCGCAGCTGGTGGTACTAAATCAAGATGATAACCAAGTAGAGCAATGGTTAGAACAATACGATTTTAATAACTTAGTGTGTTATGGCCATAAAAACTTGCAGCCAAAAGGTGCTAAGTTTGTATACTTCACTGATGTTTCTTACCATAAAACCGGTATATCGGCACAGTTGACGACAAGTTGGGGTGATATTGCTATTACCTGTCCGCTGTTTGGCGAATTTAATTTATATAATTTAGCGGCTGCAATCGCAACTTTACTTGGTTTAGGTTACCCATTAGATCAACTGGCAGCGGGTTGTGCAAGCTTGCAACCAGTTGCTGGACGCATGCAAGCATTTAGCGCGCCAAACCAACCAACCTGTATTGTTGATTATGCTCACACGCCAGATGCGTTAGCTTTAGCATTGCAAGCATTGCAACAACATGTGCCCGGTGGCGTAAGTTGTGTATTTGGTTGCGGTGGAGACCGTGATAAAGGCAAGCGACCAATGATGGCCCAAGCGGCTGAGCAAAATGCTGATAAAGTAATTATTACCAGTGATAACCCGCGTAGCGAAGATCCATGGCAGATCATTAAAGATGTTGCTGCTGGTTTAAGCCAGCCTGACCGTGCGCACTTAGAAGCTGACCGTGCTCATGCTATTGCCTTTGCAATAGATAACGCAAATGCCAATGACGTAGTGCTTATTGCAGGTAAAGGCCATGAAGATTATCAAATAATTGGTACGCAACGGATAGATTTTTGCGATCGTAAATTTGTCCAGCAGCACTTACAACAAAAGCAAAAGCTAGACCCACAAGAACAACAAATAAGAGGATCGCAGTTATGATCCCAATGGATTTTGATTGGCTAGCAAATGTGCTAGCAACTGATTATCAAGGTGATAATCAAACAGTAAAAAATATTAATACAGATACTCGCACCGTATGCGAAGGAGAAGTATTTTTAGCGCTACAAGGCCCTAATTTTGATGGCCATCAGTTTTTACAACAAGCGAAAGACAAAGGCGCAATAGCCGCTATTGTTAGTCAAAAAGTTGCCGTTGATATTCCACAGTTTTTAGTTACGGATACGCGTATTGCGCTAGGCGAAATTGGTGCTGCGGTAATGGCCAGTGTGGCACCAAAAACTATCGCAATTACAGGCAGTGTCGGTAAAACCACAGTAAAAGAAATGTGCGCAGCTATTTTAGCTCCTCACGGTGAAGTACTGTCGACTAAAGGTAATTTTAATAATGACATTGGCGTGCCATTAACCTTGTTACGCCTAGAACCGCAGCACAAATATGCGGTGATTGAGCTTGGCGCTAACCATATTGGTGAAATTGCCTATACCACGGCGATGACTAAGCCAGATGTTGCCGTTGTTTGTAATGTGGCAGCTGCGCATATTGAGGGTTTTGGCTCTCTTGCGGGTGTGGCAACGGCTAAAAGTGAAATTTACGATGGTTTGAAAGAGCATGGCATTGCGCTAGTTAACTGTGACAGCGAATTTAGTGATGGTTGGCTTACTAAGTTACAAGGGCGCAATGTAAAACGTTTTTCAAGCACTGAAAAACTAGATATTTGGGCAGAAGAAGTCAGCCTCGATGAGCAAGCTCAGGCGTCTTTTTATATTTGTACCAAGCAGCATCGAGTACCCGTTAAGCTTGCATTGCCAGGTCGTCACAATGTTACAAACGCCCTTATAGCAGCTGCATTAACCTGTGAATTTGGCGTTAGTCTTGAGGCTGTGGCAACGGCACTCGCAACCATGGCTGAAGTAAAAGGCCGAGTAAACATTATTCAAGTCAATGAAACACTAACCGTGATTGATGACACTTATAATGCCAATGTGCAATCGGTTAAGGCTGCAATTGATTTATTACGCGACCTCCAAGGTCAGCGTATTTTAGCGTTAGGTGATATGGGAGAACTTGGTGAAGAAGCCGCGCTTTATCACCAACAAGTTGGCGCCTATGCCAAACAACAAGGTATTGATGAGTTGTATAGCTTAGGTGTACTGAGTCAATACGCCAGTGATGAATTTGCTAAACCACAGCGGCATTTTTCAAGCCGCGAGGAACTGTTGCAACAATTACAAGCACAGTTAACTGACTCAGCACAAAAAACCACCATAGTCGTGAAGGGATCGCGCAGTTCTCGCATGGAATTATTAGTACAAGATTTAGTTAACAGCCAGCAAACTGGCCGCAATGGAGTATCTCAATGTTAGTTTGGCTGGCCGAGTATTTAACACAATATTACAGTGCATTTAATGTGTTCTCGTATTTAACCGTTCGCGCTGTATTTGGTATTTTAACGGCACTATTAATTTCTTTATATTTTGGCCCTAAGTTGATCCGAGCATTGCAAAGAATGCAAATTGGTCAAGTGGTTCGTAACGATGGCCCGGAGTCGCATTTATCGAAAAAAGGCACCCCAACCATGGGAGGCTTGTTAATTTTAGCGTCTATTTTTACCAGTACTTTGCTGTGGGCTGATTTAGCGAATAAATATGTATGGGCTACCTTGTTTGTGATCGGCTCATTGGGAATTGTGGGCTTTGTTGATGATTACCGTAAAGTGATCCGCAAAGATCCAAAAGGGTTGATTGCGAAATGGAAGTATTTTTGGCAGTCAGTGATTGCCTTAGTGGTTGCCTGCGCATTATTTTTTACTGCTAATCATGCCAACGAAACATCATTAGTAGTGCCGTTTTTTAAAGATGTATTACCGCAGCTAGGTTTGTTTTACATAGTTATGACTTACTTTGTCGTGGTGGGGACGTCAAATGCTGTGAATCTGACCGATGGCTTGGATGGTTTGGCCATTGTACCGACTATTTTAGTGGCAGCAGCACTGGCTATTATTGCTTACTTAACAGGTAACGTGAATTTCTCTGCTTACTTGCATATTCCACATTTACCATTGGCCAGTGAGTTGGTTGTAGTATGTACCGCCATTGTTGGTGCCGGATTAGGCTTTTTATGGTTTAACACTTACCCAGCACAAGTATTTATGGGTGATGTTGGTTCATTAGCGCTTGGTGGAGCATTGGGTATTATTGCTGTATTAGTTCGCCAAGAGTTAATTTTAATCATTATGGGCGGTGTATTTGTGATGGAAGCACTGTCGGTTATCTTGCAAGTTGGCTCTTATAAATTACGTGGCCAACGGATTTTTAGAATGGCACCAATCCACCATCATTACGAGTTAAAAGGCTGGCCTGAGCCACGAGTTATCGTGCGTTTTTGGATAATTTCTATCGTGCTAGTGTTAGCTGGCCTAGTAACATTAAAGATCAGGTAAATGACGTATTTAAACGAGATGAAAAACAAACATATTACAGTGCTCGGACTCGGTGTAACCGGTCTGGGCATTGTGCGTTTTTTATTATCTCAAGGTTTAACGCCTAATGTAGTTGATAGTCGCCAATCACCGCCCGGTTGTGATTGGTTGCAACAACATGCGCCAAATTTAACGACGCAGTTTGGTGATTTAGCAACTGCACAGCTTGAAAGCGCCGATATGATCATCATCAGCCCTGGTTTAAGTTTAACACTTCCAGCAGTTGCACAAGCAATGCAAGCGGGTGTTGAAGTGATTGGTGATATTGAGTTATTTGCCCGTTTAACAGACAAGCCGGTGGTGGCTGTAACAGGCTCTAACGGTAAATCGACTGTCGTTACGTTGGCTTATGAAGTATTGAAAATGGCTGGTTATAAGGTCGGACTTGGCGGAAATATTGGTACTGCCGCACTGGATTTATTAGCTGATGATTTTGATGTTTACGTATTAGAGCTATCGAGTTTTCAGCTCGATACGATGCACAGCTTAAAGCCGGTTAGCGCTACGGTACTTAATGTGTCGGAAGATCATTTAGATCGTTACCCGAGCTACCAAGCCTATATTGATTCAAAACAAACGATTTATGCTAATGCCGCGCTGGCTGTAGTAAATAAGACTGACCCAGCAACGTATACACAAACAATGCCGCAATTAAGCTTTGGCTTAGAAAATGCGAATTATTGTTTAATGACGTATCAAGGTGACAGTTACTTTAGTTATCAAGGCAAAGCTCTATTGCCTGTTAGTAGCTTGGCCGTAGTTGGTCGTCATAATCAGCTAAATGCGTTAGCGGTTATGGCATTATTGAGCCCATTTGATATCAGTGCTAGTCAGTTTGCACAAGCTTTTAGCCAATTTACTGGCTTGGCGCATCGTTGTCAGTTTGTTGCCGAGCAAGCGGGGGTTAAATATTTTAATGACTCTAAAGCTACGAATGTCGGGGCCACCATTGCGGCGATAGAAAGTTTAGCCGATCAGGCCAAGCAACTAGTGGTGATTGCCGGAGGCGATGCCAAAGGCGCTGATCTCGATAGCTTAAAGCCGTATTTACAACAGCAAGTTAAAGCGCTTATTTGTTTTGGTAAAGATGGCAAAGCACTGGTTGCGTTGACTGACAAAGGCCACTTAACAGAAAATATGCAGCAAGCGGTGATGCTTGCCAAGCAACTTGCCACTGCGGGCGATATTGTGTTGCTTGCACCTGCATGTGCCAGTATCGATATGTATAACAATTATATGCAACGTGGCGATCACTTTAGCCAATGTGTTTTAGCGGAGGCAGTATGATCGCATTTGCTGATATCCGCGACTCTTTAACTCCTAAGCCATCGGCGCAGTTATACGATGTGCCACTGTTATATTGTGTGATCATGCTAATTGGCTTGGGGTTTGTGATGGTGACGAGTGCGTCGATGCCGACCGCTGATCGCTTATTTAACAATCCCTATCATATTATTATTCGCCACAGCATGTTTTTGGCGATGGGCTTTGTGCTGTTTTGGATCACCTGCTGTGTACCAATGACCTGGTGGAAACGCTCGAATCCTTACTTATTACTGTTTGGCATGGCGCTACTGATAGTGGTGTTAATCGTTGGACGTGAAGTGAATGGCGCAAAACGTTGGATCCCAGTAGGTCCAGTGGGCTTTCAGGTTGCTGAAGCGGCTAAATTATTCTTTTTCAGTTATATCGCCGGTTACTTAGTGCGTAAACGCGAGGAAGTTCAAGAAAACATCAAAGGCTTTGCTAAGCCAATCGCAGTGTTTGCAGTTTACGCATTGTTGATTTTATTACAGCCCGATTTAGGCACTGTGGTGGTGATGTTTGTAACTACCGTAGGCTTATTGTTCTTAGCTGGGGCTAAGTTATGGCAGTTTTTTGCCTTGATATTAACAGGCGTAGGCTTAGTCGTATTGCTCATTATTGTTGAGCCATATCGGATGGCGCGGGTGGTCGGTTTTCTAGAGCCATGGGATGACCCATTTGGTAAAGGCTACCAGTTAGTACAATCGCTGATGGCATATAGCCAAGGTGGTTGGTTTGGCCAAGGTTTAGGTAATAGTGTGCAAAAATTGCAATATTTACCTGAAGCCCATAATGACTTTATTTTTGCGGTGATTGGCGAAGAGTTAGGTTTTATCGGTATCGTCAGTATTTTAATGGTGTTTGGTACTTTGGTGTTTAGAGCACTGTTAATTGGTCAGCAAGCACTTAAATGTGGCAAAGAATATGAAGGTTACTTTGCATTCGCAATAGGTATTTGGTTTGCATTTCAAACCATGGTTAATGTGGGGGCGAGTGCCGGTATTTTGCCAACCAAAGGTTTAACCTTGCCGTTTGTATCTTATGGTGGCTCAAGTTTACTTATCATGACTATTGCGGCAGGTATTTTATTACGCGTGGATTTTGAAACCAAAATGGCCACTAAACAAGCAACATCCGGTGGAGGCAAGCGATGAATAAAAAATTAGTCGTTGTTGCTGGTGGTACTGGCGGGCATATTTTTCCCGGCATAGCTGTGGCTGATCACTTAAGGCAACAAGGTTGGCAAGTGAGTTGGATTGGCACTGCTGATCGAATGGAAGCGCAGGTTGTACCAAAGCATAATATTGAGATTGATTTTATTAATGTTAAAGGTGTACGTGGCAATGGCCTTGCACGTTTAGTAAAAGCCCCTTTTATGGTGATTAATGCCATATTACAAGCACGCAAAGTATTGAAAAAACAACAACCTGATGTTGTGTTAGCAATGGGCGGCTATGTTACTGGGCCGACTGGCATTGCCGCAAAAAGCTTAGGTATACCACTGGTGATCCATGAGCAAAATGCGGTTGCCGGTATGAGTAATAAGTACCTAGCCAAGTTTGCCAATAAAGTGTTGGCTGCATTTCCGCAAGCATTTGCCTCTGGATACAGTGACGTGGTTGGTAATCCGGTACGAGCCAGCGTAGCAAATGTGGCAATGCGGGAAGTATCAAGTCCGGTTAACGTGTTGGTCGTTGGTGGCTCGTTAGGTGCGCAGGTGCTAAACCAAACTTTGCCAGCAGCATTTAAACAGCTCAGTGAAGAGTTTCAGATCAATACATGGCATCAAACAGGTAAAGGTCATTTAGGCTCAGTAACACAGGCATATCAGCAGCAAGGTTTTAGTGCTGAACAAGCTAAGGTAGCTGAGTTTATTGATGATATGGATACCGCTTATGGCTGGGCAGATATTGTAATTTGCCGCGCGGGGGCGTTAACCGTCAGTGAGATTGCTGCTGCAGGAAAAATGGCCGTGTTTGTGCCGTTTCCGCATGCGGTTGACGATCATCAAACTGCGAATGCAAAATTTTTAGTTGATGGCAATGCGGCATTATTAATGCCACAGGGGCAGTTCAATCAACACAGTATTGTTGAACTATTACGCCCGTATTTAGCCAAACCAGCATTAATCAGTGAACTTGCAAGCAATGCTAAGCAATTGGCGACACTAGAAGCTACTGCCAATGTCGCATGGCATTGTATGGATGCCGCAGGTGTCCCCTTGTCAGCGCTGCAAGTAACAGAAAAAAGAGATAATTAAGTGAAACAAATGTCAACACACAAGAGCACTCGCCCGGCAATGCGCCGAATTAGCACTATCCACTTTATTGGTATTGGTGGCGCAGGAATGGGCGGTATTGCCGAAGTACTCGCATTTGAAGGATATCGTATTACTGGCTCTGATATTGCCCATAGTGCAATGACCGAACGTTTGATCCAAGCTGGCGCTGAAGTGTTTATTGGCCATCATCAAAGTAATGTTAAAGATGCCAATGTAGTGGTGGTTTCAAGTGCAATTGATGAAACTAACCCTGAGATTATTGCAGCTAAGGCGGCACGTATTCCGGTTGTGCGCCGTGCAGAAATGTTGGCCGAGCTAATGCGCTTTCGCCACGGTATTGCTATCGCTGGCACTCATGGTAAAACCACCACCACTAGTTTGATCGCGAGTATTTATGCTCAAGCTGGGCTGGATCCAACCTTTATTATTGGTGGCTTACTTAATAGTGCGGGTAGTAACGCAAAAGTCGGTAAAAGTGATTTTTTAATTGCTGAAGCTGATGAGAGTGATGCGTCATTCTTGCATTTGCAACCTATGGTATCGGTGATCACTAATATTGAAGAAGATCACATGGATACCTACGGCGGTAGCTTAGAAAAAATGAAAGATACTTATGTGGACTTCATTCATAACCTGCCTTTTTATGGCCTTGCTGTGGTGTGTATCGATTCAGAAGTGGCAGCTGAGCTTATTCCGCGATTTGGCCGTCCTGTGATCACTTATGGTGAATCAAGCGACGCCGATTACCGCATGACTGATTTTAGCCAAACGGCAAATACCAGTCAGTTTAAAGTGCGCACTAAGCAAGGTGATGAATTAACTGTGCATTTAAATATGCCAGGTAAACATAATGCATTGAACGCCACTGCAGCGATTGCTGTTGCAAAAGATCAACAAATAGCTGATCACGCGATTTTAGAAGCATTGCAACAGTTTGAAGGTATCGGACGTCGTTTTCAGCATTATGGCGATTTTGAAAACGAACGTGGCAAAGTAATGCTGGTGGATGATTATGGTCATCACCCTTCAGAAGTTGCAGCGACTATAGCGGCAATTCGCCAAGGCTGGCCTGATAAACGCTTAGTAATGATTTATCAACCACATCGCTTTACTCGTACTCGTGATTTATATGAAGACTTTGTAAAAGTGTTAGCCGATGTTGATCAGTTATTATTGCTTGATGTATACGGCGCTGGTGAAGAGCCAATTATTGGCGCAGACAGTAAAAGTTTATGTCGTAGCTTACGTCAACGCGGTAAAGAACCACTGCATGTTGCAAGTAGCTCTGAACTAGCTGGAGTATTAGCTGATACGTTACAAGATAATGATTTAGTTATAACCCAAGGTGCTGGTAATATTGGTCAATTAGTAAAAACACTCGCGGCGACATCGCTGTCGATTGAGCAACTTAAGCAGGTAAAGGTATGACGCAATTAAACACACAGTTTGGCAAAGTGGCAGTGTTGTTTGGTGGACACTCAGCTGAGCGCGAAGTATCACTAAAATCAGGCCAAGCGGTATTGAACGCATTACAAAATGCGGGCGTTGATGCCATTGGCTTTGATCCAAAAGAGCAACCGTTATGGCAATTAAAAGAACTCGGCATTGAACGAGTATTTATCGCCCTGCATGGTCGCGGTGGTGAAGACGGTACTATTCAAGGTGCACTTGAGTTTATGGGGTTGCCATACACTGGCAGTAACGTATTAGGCTCAGCATTGGCGATGGATAAAATACGTTGTAAGCATTTATTTAAATCTGCGGGCTTGAGCACTGCGCCTTATGCGGTGGTGGATAGCAAACGTGGTTTTGATGCGACAGCGATAATGAATGAACTGAAAAAAGTGATGGTAAAACCGTCGCACGAAGGTTCTAGCATTGGTATGGCGCAAGCAAATAATGCGCAAGAGCTTGAAGCTGCTTTAGCCGAAGCGTTTAAGTTTGACAGCCAAGTACTGGTTGAGCAGTGGATAACAGGGCGCGAATTTACAATCACTGTACTAGGCGATGAGGTACAGCCAGTAATTGAAATGACCACCCCAAATGGTTTTTATGATTACCAAGCAAAGTATCAGTCAAATACCACGCAATATCATTGCCCAGCAGACTTATCAGCTAGCGATACCACGCATTTACAAGCAATGGCTTTAGCGGCATTTGAGCTAGTGGGTGCCAGTGGTTGGGGCCGTGTTGATGCAATGCAAGATGCAGACGGTAACTTTTATTTGTTAGAAGTAAACACAGTACCAGGAATGACTGAAAAATCGTTAGTGCCAATGGCTGCTAAAGCAAATGGTGCAAGCTTTGAGCAATTAGTTGTTCGCATTTTGGAGCAAACGCTTTAATATGCATCCCTTTTTGGAAAAAGCGCAACAATTAAAACAGCAACTAAATTGGTCGCTAATTTTAGGTGTGAGCTTTTTTTTAATCGTGGTTTTCAGTTTGGTGCAAATCACCAGCGGCGTTAGACAGTGGTTGGTAGAAAATAAAGATGCGCAAATAAAGCATTTAGCGGTGTTGGGGAAACCTCAATACACAGATGAAAAAGCGATTATTAGCGCGATTAAAAAAGCCGACTTATCGAGTTTTTTTGATTTAGACGTGAAAAACATACAACGTCTAGTGCAAGACTTACCTTGGGTGGCTACTGCATCGGTACGTAAGCAGTGGCCAGATACATTACAAGTGTATGTGGTAGAGCATCAGGCTGTCGCAGTGTGGAACAGTGATTTATTACTTAACCAAAGCGGTGAAGTGTTTCAAGCTAGCAGTGCGAAGCTCAGTGACGAGCTGCCACAACTTTATGGCCCTGAGGGCAGTGAATTTGAAGCATGGGGAGCTTTCAAGCAGTTTGATGAAATGCTTAAGGTTAATAATTTAAAGTTAACCAGCCTGGCATTGTCAGAGCGATTTTCATGGCAGTTATGGCTCGATAACGGTATTCGCCTTAAATTAGGGCGTAAAGAAAAAGCTAAACGGGTACAACGGTTTATAGATGTTTACCCGCGGATGGAAAAACGTGCAGATGCACAAGTAGATGTAGTGGATTTACGGTATGATACCGGCCTTGCGGTGAGCTGGAAGCTCCTGGAAGAAGCGCAATTACAAAATAAGAGTAAGGCATGACTAAGTCAGCAGAAAGAAACCTAGTGATTGGATTAGACGTTGGCACCTCAAAAGTGGTGGCCACGGTTGGTGAAATCACCGCAGATAACAAACTCAGCATTGTTGGGGTTGGCAGCCAAGTGTCCCATGGTATGGATAAAGGCGGCGTAAACGACCTTAACTTGGTGTCGGAGTCTATTCGTCGTGCAATCGATGAAGCTGAACTTATGGCTGATTGCCGTATTAGCTCCGTGTATTTGGGGATCTCAGGTAAACATATTCAGTGCCAAAACGAAAGTGGTGTTGTGGCAATTAATAATACTGAAGTGACTGATGAAGACATTGAAAATGTTATTCATATTGCGCGCTCTGTGCCTATTTCAGCCGAACGTAAAATGCTGCATGCACTGCCGCAAGAATATAGTATCGATATGCAAGAAGGGATTAAAAACCCGCGTGGTATGAGTGGTGTACGAATGGAAGCACGTGCTCACATCATAACTTGCTCAAACGATATGGCGAAAAATATTGAAAAATGTGTTGAGCGTTGTGGTCTTGAAGTTGACCAACTGATTTTCACCGCATTAGCGTCGTGTTATTCGGTATTAACCGATGACGAAAAAGAGCTCGGTGTTGCGGTACTTGATATCGGTGGCGGTACGATGGATATCACTATTTATATCAATGGTGCGTTGCGCCACTCTGCAGTTATTCCTGTAGCGGGCAACCAAGTTACTGGCGATATTGCAAAAATATTTCGTACACCGATATCCCATGCTGAATCACTCAAGGTACAATATGCCTGTGCAAGTAGCCAAATGGCCAGCAGCGAAGAAACTATTGAAGTGCCTAGTGTCGGCGGGCGACCAGCGCGGTTAATGTCGCGTCATACCTTATCTGAGGTGGTTGAGCCACGTTTTAGAGAATTATTTGAATTAGCGATGGAAGAAATACATCGTTCAGGATTAGCAGACCAAATTGCAGCAGGACTCGTCATTACTGGCGGTAGTGCTAAAATGGCTGGCGCGATGGAAGTGGCTGAAGACATTTTCCAGATGCCAGTGAGAATAGGCAAACCTATAGGGATAGTTGGTTTGACAGATTATGTAGATGACCCTTCATATGCAACGGCGGTTGGCTTATTACAATATGGCCGCACAATGCAATCGATGAATGCACAAAAATCGAAACCTGAAGGCGATAATAATTGGTGGAACCGCATAACGAAGTGGTTTCAAGGCGAGTTTTAATACTCAAGTCGGAGAGTAAACATGTTTGATATAATGGAACAACACAGCGAAGAAGCTGTTATAAAAGTAATAGGCGTGGGCGGCGGCGGCGGTAACGCTGTTGAGCACATGGTTAAGCAACAAATTGAAGGCGTGCGTTTTATTGCCGCTAATACGGATGCTCAGGCATTACGTAACTCATCAGCAGATATTACTGTGCAACTAGGTACTCAGATCACGTCTGGGCTAGGTGCGGGTGCAAACCCTGATGTAGGTCGTAAATCAGCAGAAGAAGACGCCGATACTATTCGTGCCAGCCTTGAAGGTGCTGATATGGTATTTATCGCAGCGGGTATGGGCGGTGGTACTGGCACAGGTGCTGCGCCTGTGGTTGCCAAAATTGCTAAAGAGTTAGGTATTTTAACGGTTGCTGTAGTGACACGTCCGTTTGACTTTGAAGGTAAAAAGCGCGCAGCAGCGGCTGAACAAGGTATTAACGAATTGTCAGAAATTGTAGATTCACTTATTACAATTCCTAACAATAAATTGCTTAAAGTTTTAGGTAAAGGGACTACACTGTTAGACGCATTCGCTAAAGCAAATGATGTATTATTTGGTGCCGTGCAAGGTATTGCGGAACTAATTACTCGTTCTGGTTTGATTAACGTGGATTTCGCCGACGTACGTACAGTAATGTCAGCCATGGGTACTGCGATGATGGGCACAGCGTCTGCATCGGGTCCTGATCGTGCGCAAGAAGCTGCAGAGGCTGCAATCTCAAGCCCACTACTTGAAGACGTTGATTTAACTGGCGCGAAAGGCATCCTAGTTAACATCACTGCAGGTATGGATATCGCAATTGAAGAGTTTGAAATTGTTGGTAATCACGTTAAAGCATTAGCATCTGAAAATGCGACTGTGGTGGTTGGTGCGGTTATTGACCCTGAAATGACTGATGAACTACGTGTAACTGTAGTCGCTACAGGTTTAGGCGGCGATCGTCGTCCACAGTTTGGTATTGTCGATAACGGCTTTAAAAAAGCGTCAGGTTCTGATGTTAGCAGTTCAACAAACCAAACTAGCAGTATGTATGTACCAAGCTTTGCAAGCCAAGGTAGTGGCGATGAAATGACTGCTGCTCCAGCGATTGAAAAGCATGAATCGAGCAAGACAACGCAAAGCAATAGTGGTTTATCTAAAACTAATGATAGCGGTAAAAAGTCTGATAAATCAGAAGGTGGCGATTATTTCGACATCCCTGCATTTTTAAGAAAACAAGCAGATTAAGCAAAAAGGTAATTGTTTTTGTTTAAAAAGCGAACGAGTTTGGCAGCTGGTCGTATATGTGATATAATCGGCGGTCTAACTGTAACTATAAGTGAGCGAAGCTATGATTAAACAGCGTACCATTGCAGAGATAGTCAAAGCCATAGGAATTGGACTTCACAAAGGTGAGAAGGTCACTATTACTCTCCGACCTGCGAGCGCAAATACTGGGATAGTATTTCGTCGTGTCGACCTTGATCCGGTTGTTGATTTTGAAACAACACCTGAAGCCGTTGGCGATACGCAATTATGTACCTGTTTAACTAACAAAGATGGCGTTCGCTTATCTACGACTGAGCACCTTATTGCTGCGGTAGCGGCAATGGGTATCGATAATTTGATCGTTGAATTAGATAGCTCAGAAGTACCAATAATGGATGGTAGTGCATTACCATTCATTTATTTGTTACAAAAAGGCGGCATTGCAGAGCAGAATGCGGCTAAGCGCTTTATTCGGATTAAAGAAAAAGTACGTATTGAAGAAGGTGATAAATGGGCCGAGATTGAACCATATGATGGTTTTCATATCGACTTTGAAATTGCTTTCGATCATCCGGCAATCAATGAAAGCCGCCAACGTATCGGTTTAGATATTACGGCACAAAGCTTTACAGAAGAAATCAGCCGTGCACGTACTTTTGGCTTTATGAAAGACATTGAATATATGCATGCTAATAACCTAGCTTTAGGTGGCAGCATGGATAACGCCGTGGTATTGGATGAGTTTAAAGTACTTAATCCTAACGGTCTGCGTTATAGCGATGAGTTTGTTAAGCATAAGATTCTAGACTGTGTTGGTGACATGTTTATGACAGGCCACAACATTTTAGGAAAAATTACAGCTTATAAATCAGGCCATGACCTTAACAATAAGTTACTTCGTAAAATTATGGCGACTGAGTCAGCATGGGAATGGGCAACATTTGATACCCCAGTATACATGCCAGCACCAGGTTTAGAAGTAGCCACAGCTTAATCGCAAACGCTTAAAACAGTTATAAAAAATGACGCTATCTAGCGTCATTTTTTTTGTTTAAATATTGCGGTTTAGTTTTTTAATGTTATACCAATCGTGTTAAGTTACTGACCATTTATAGCGACAGATAAATGGAGTGATAACAAGGCGTAAATTTTTGTTCTACTTAAAAATTATAACGCAGTTAGCGCTTTATTTAGCTCGCTAGAATGGTTAAATATTTAAGTCGATTGGTATTAAACCTTTTTACAATCCTAACAACTGTTGTAACTGTACCAGCTCAGTCACTTGGTATGTTGGTTCAATGCCTTCTGGCAGAACTGTGTTGGGGTGCTGTAGCCAGCAGGTATCAATCCCGGCATTTTGGCCACCTAAGATATCACTGCTTGCGGTATCACCGACCATCAAGATCTGTTCTTTTGGTGGATTACCTAACAGTTCAAAAGTGTGATAAAAAATTTCTGCGGCTGGTTTTGCAATTCCCACTTGCTCAGAGATAACTAAACAATCAAACATCTCTTTTAATCCGGTATGCTCTAAGCGACGTGCTTGTAGCTGGGTAAAACCATTAGTGATAATGCCTAATTTAGCATGCGGTTTTAGTTTATTTAGCAGTTCAATAGCGCCAGGTAATGGTTCGCAGATCTCAGCCATGGCAGTTAAAAAATCATCATTAAGCTGTTGAGCTGGAACATTGAGCTTATTAGCCCACTCACTAAATCGAGTGACTTGTAGGTGAGTAGCGGAAATAGTATTGTTTTGATACTCAAGCCACAACGGTTTATTTGTTGCTTGATAATGACTGTAATCAGCGTCATTAAAATCTACGCCATAAACTGCAAACATTCTTTTTAAGCCTGCATAGGCATTAAAGCTAAATAAGGTTTCGTCGGCATCAAATAAAACATGGGTGTACTTCATTAAACTTCCTTAGAGTAAAGCGCGGGATGAAGAAAAGGCGCCATAGCGAGTGTCAGCGCTTGCGTATAGGTACTTTCTCGGGTGGCATGATGATTAGTTAATAAACCAATAGCACCGCCTTGCTGTTTGATATTGGTAGTATTAAATGCGTTATCCATTACATCGCCAAGTTCTTTGCCTTGCAATAACGCATTATACAGGCTTGGGGGTAAAGGAAGGTTACTACTACGACCGATAGCACGTTGTTGGTTATCAGCAACGACTACAAATGCAAAGGTAGCGGGGCCGTAGCTAAATTGCTCAGCACCACCTTCCATTGCAACATAAAAATCAGCTTGGTAATGCTGTTGGCAATACAAGACACGATTTTGTGCGCCTATTCGTGTTTCATCTTCACCTATTGGCTGATCAGGTACTTGTGAAGGTGCATCAACTCCTTGACAATCAATCGTCATATTAGGGTAATAGAGAGAGAAAATACTGCGGGCAGCATTTATTTTTACCGGATTTTTGGAACCGACGAGAATGCGTAATGGCTCTGTCATGCTGATATCTCCTTTTATGATGAAGTCAGCAGTTTACATAAGCTATATATTTCAGCAAGCGTATTTCTTAAATAGGCAAATCAACGGGGGCTAATTCGGCAAGCGCACGCTTTTTAAGGATAATATCTTTGATAAGTGGGGTTAATACTAACTCCATAGCGAGTCCCATTTTTCCACCAGGGACCACTAAGGTGTTGATCCTCGACATAAAGCTGCCTTCTATCATACGTAGGTAATACGGAAAATCGACGTCATCTATGCCACGAAAACGAATAACTACAAAGCTTTCATCAAGGGACGGAATATCTTTTGCGCTAAATGGGTTTGAGGTGTCAACGGTTGGCACGCGCTGAAAGTTTATGTGAGTACGTGAGAACTGTGGCGTAATGTGATTAATGTAATCATCCATACTGCGGACAATTGAGCCCATAACAGCTTCGCGAGAGTGACCACGTTCAGAGGTGTCGCGGATTAACTTTTGGATCCACTCAAGGTTAATGATAGGCACCATACCAATTAGTAAATCAACATGCTTAGCTACATCATGATCTTCATCGACAACACCGCCATGCAGTCCTTCGTAGAATAAAATATCGGTGCTACTTTCCAGTTCTTGCCACGGAGTAAAGGTACCTGGTAGTTGATTGTATGGCACGGCTTCGTCAAAGGTATGCAAATAACGACGTAATTTACCTGCTCCAGTATCGCCATAGGTGCTGAACAAACCTTCTAGGGCTGCAAAGTCATTAGCTTCACGACCAAAGTAACTAATGTGTTTACCTTCTTGCTGCGCTTCGCGAACTTTTTTATCCATCTCAGGACGAGTATAGCGATGAAAACTGTCGCCCTCTATAAATGCGGCCTCAATATTAAGACTACGAAATATATGCTTAATAGCACTTGTCGTGGTGGTAGTACCCGCACCAGATGAACCAGTGATCGCAATAATAGGATGTTTAGCTGACATAATTTTTCTCGTTTTAAGTAGCTCTGTAGTTATAAGGCGTAGTAAGGGGGTAGGTCAAGTGACATATCAATAACAGACTTGGGAATAACTATAAAATAGCGCTATTATAAGGGCGATAAAAATAATTAGAGAATGATATGAAATTGACTTTACCTTGGCTAAGTTTTGTTGCCACCCTTGCAGTTACCCCTAATAGCGTTTTAGCTGCGATGCCAAAAAGCGAAATTTTACTTGCTAAACTTAACACAGAATATGGGTTACAAGTAAGCCGTATCACTAATAATGATGTTTATAATAATCAGCCTTTACTTACCAAAGGTGGTATTTATTTTACCCAAGAAGTGCAAAGTGAAGGGCAAAGTCAAACAGATCTAGCTTTTTATGATTTTACCAATAAGCAAGTAACTAATTTAACAAATACTGCTGTGAGTGAATACTCGCCGACTTTAACACCTAATGGTAAGGCACTGTCAGCTATCGTAGTCGAGGCGGATGGTAAGCAAAAGTTATGGCAATATCCGTTTGACGATAATGTTAAACCAAGTCGTATTTTTGAGTGGATAGAGCCAGTTGGTTATCATGCCTGGGGCGCCAAAGATGATATGGTGATGTTTATTTTAGGCGAACCACATACTTTACAATATACTCAGGTTGCTGCAGCGAAGCCAAAAGTGGTTGCTGAGCATATTGGCCGTACGTTGACATTTAACCATGCATTAGCTGCCTATACATTTAGTTATAGCAAAGCGCAGCAGCACTGGTTAGCAAGTTATGATCCGCAAGAAAATACCGTCACTGACCTCTTTCGTTTACCGCAGACGGTACAAGATTACGCATTTAAAGACGCTAATACGGTCATTTATGCGGTCGATAATGTTTACCAGCGCCAGCTAAATAGCCCTGAACAGGTCTCTCTATGGCTTGATTTAACGCCTTTCTGTGACACCAATATTACCCGTATTAGCTACTTAAATGATCAACTCGCTTTTGTATGCGTTAAATAACTATAATATAAAACTTTGCAGGTTCTTGGCTGTGCTGTAGTTTACAGCTAAGAGCTTAATGAAAATCAAGGATATCCATGTCAGCTAGTCCAGAGCAAATCAACGAGCAACTTATTGCATTAGAGTGCCGTAGTAATTTTAGAATTAAGAATATCACTGAATATATGTTACCTAAGTCCAAAGAAGCAATTTATCTGCATATAGAAGGTGGCCAAGCTAAGCTTGTGCTTCGTCCTGCACTGGAAGTCTTTAGTGATGATTTTAATAAAATAGCAGGCGTTAACCGCATTAGCGGTTTTTTTCATAGTAGTGAAATGACACGGTTTCCAACGCGTATTTTTAAAAGCACGAATCCAATCCATTATGGAATTGGTTTTAAAATGACCAGCGTTGAAGGAGCAAAAGAGTTTATTTCTCAGCTAGTAAAAATTATCAATGGATAAATAACGCTGTTGATAAAAAACGGCAAGCCAATGGCTTGCCGTACAAATTAACGTTTTAAGAAACTATTAACTGAAGCTAGTTCACGTTCTTTGAGTGCAATACAATTATTTACGCTTTCTTCAAGCTTGCTTAAGGTACGGGCATAACCTGGCTCATCAGCAATTTTGCTCATAAAGAAAGTTTGCGTTTTTGCTAAGCTGCTGGCGCTACAACCTGAGGTGGTAAAGTTAGGCAGGTTAGGTACGAAGAAAGGTGGCAAGTTTGCAACTACCTTATCGTAATTCGCGTATATCCATTCAATAAACAAAGCTTCACGGGCTTTCGTGTAAGCCTGTCCTGACATAATCGTACGCATGTCAGATGCAGTGACATCGTCAGTTAAGCTGTAATTTAATACCTTAGTTTGTAGCTCTGGCGTGCCAAAGTAACTCATAGCCGCTAGCATTTTTGTACGCACTTGCGGATCTTTGGTAGTTTTAAAGGTATTTATATACGCATCGAGTAGGTTTTTATCACCATGGAATGCGGCTAAGTTTAAGTAGATTGACGCAAGGTACGGATCAACTTTTTCTGGGTTATTTAAGTAAACACGGGCTTGTGCCTTGGCGGTATTGATCACACTTTGATCTTCACCATCAAAACCTAAACGTGCAACTACTTGAGTACGTAATTGCGAGATTGCAGCATCTTCATTTACTTTTGCAGTTAAACCATACTGTTTAGCTGCAGGCATGATGCTTTTACGAATAAATTCAGGCCACAGGTCTTGGTTGCTTTCATCTTCAAAGGTACGCTTTTGTGCGGCTAAATAACCCAAAGCGGTATTAGCAACGCGTGGGTGTTTATCGCTTACAAAAACTTCTAGTGTTTGCATTAAATGTGCAGCAGAAATAACACCAGCATCTAGTAATGCATCAGCGGCAGACAATAACGCTAAACGTTCTCGTACTGTCAATGACTGCGCGGCGTTATCAATCAATGCAGCAAATTGTTTGTCATCCATCACCCAGCGGTAATAACCTAAAGCGCCTTGATCAGGATAAATCCACTCAGGTTCAAATTCAAGTTCAACAGTTTGATTGGCTTTAGTTAGTAATATATTGGCAGTTTTAACTTTATCGCCAGCACCGTATTTTATTGCAACTGGCACATTCCAAAGCTGTGCAGGAGCATCAACGCCCGCGTTAGTAAAGCGGCTTTGATTAATGGTAATCGTTTTACCTTGCTGAGTTACTTTGATCAGTGGGAATGAAGATTGTTCGATAAACGATTTTAAAACCGCTGCCACATCTTTATTTGATGCTTTACCAAGGGCTTGCCATAAGTCGGCTGCTTCGGCGTTTTTATACGAGAACTCTTTTAAATAAGCGCGAATACCCTGCTGGAAAGCCTCTTCGCCAATCCAGTTTTCAACCATAGCTAATACCGAGCTGCCTTTGCTATAAGCTAAGCCTAGGCCGTCCATAATATCGGCTTCGGTTTTGATTGGTTTACGAATTGGCTTAGTACTTAAACGAGCATCTAACGCCATAACGTTATTTTGCGGCAGGTCTAAATGTGATTCAAATTCAGGGTTAAGCTGGGCTGTGATTTTAGCAGCCATCCAGCTTGCAAACGCTTCATTTAGCCATAAGTCATTCCACCATTTCATGGTTACTAAGTTACCGTACCACTGGTGAGCAAGTTCATGAGCGATGATAGATACATTACGTTGTTTTTTATTGCGAGTCGCTGTAGCCAAATCAAGCAGCAAAATATCTTCACGGTAGGTAACTAAGCCTGCGTTTTCCATGGCACCGAATGGAAACTCAGGAACAGCGACTGAATCTAGTTTTTTATAAACATAAGGAATACCAAAGTAGCCTTCAAGCGCGGCCAATACTTTTGGCATTGCTTGCTCGGCATATTCACCTAAGTGAATTTTACCTTGTGGCGTGATCACACGGCCTGGAATTGGCATGCCTTTGACTTCACGCTCCTCAAATGGACCGACAGCCATAGCCACTAAGTATGAAGGAATTGGCGGTGTTTTATCAAAAAAGTGAGTGGTCATATCGCCATTAACGGTCGTTTTTAACTCAGGTGTATTGGCATACACTTTTTGAGAGCTAGGTGCTGTAATCGTTAATTGGAATGGAATTTTATAACTTGGTTCATCAAATACAGGGAATGCGCGGCGGGCATCGCTCATTTCAAATTGGGTAAATAAATACGGCACACCCTGATCTAAGGTTTTATACAGGCCAACACTTTGGCGATTATAGGGGGCAGTGAAGTCGACTTTAAGCGTGTATTTACCTGGTTGAATTTGCTCATCGCAGCTAAATTTTACTTTACCTGTTTTTAGCATTTCAGCACTTAAGTCACAGTTTTCTGCCCCAAGCAGTTTGGCCATTTGCGTTGCGTAAGCAACACCATTAAGCTCGATATAGTTAGTTGGCTTAAGTACTTCAAGGGCGATTTCGGTCATGCCGCTAAAGGCTTCTTGAGCTGGATCAAGCGTTAAAGATACGTGTTGAGAACTTGGTTTTGCGAGCTTTTCTAGGACAAACTCATTAGCATGAGCTGAACTTACTGCAATGGCCACACTGAGTGTGAGTAGGCTTTTAATAAACATAGATATCCCTGATATTTTCTTGTTAGAGTTTTGTGCACAGTTATCCTAACAGTTTTTAAGCAGTGAGTAATGAGCTAGTTGGTAACAAAGTTTGTCAAATGGTGTGGCGCTGATTAAAGCGGTGCCAATCAATGTGCTGGTTGATCACGCGTATTTGTTGGCAGATCTGATTAAGGGTGATTACATCGCTAAATTCAGTCAATTCATATTCATTAAAACCCAGCAGATAATTAAAAGCATCTTTATTGCCTGCTTGAATTGCATAAATGCGGATTTGCTGCTCAAAATTGAGTCTGAGACTGCTGACAGCGGTTTTCATACCAAGTTGATCGATATTGGGAATATCACACTTTTGTAAGTAGCCGGCACGCTCTCCTTCACCAGAGAACCAAATGCGAACTTTCTCGCTATAGCGACCTGACTTAGATGGTAAGTCAAACAATAGGCGATTGTGTCCTTGTTGTTTAACTGCTGCGATATACTCGTTTAAACCAGCATCAAAAAGTGCTTGATGGATAGGCACAATACGGGCTTTTATTTTACCGTGGGTATGGAAATGAAAACAAAGGATCTGTTGATGTTCAACAATATCGCACAGTTGTAAATGGCCAATTTCATCACTGTAAGCTCCGCTGTAATAAGCGATTAAAGGGAGCCAAAAATGCCAGTGTTTCGGCTGTTCGCGAGGTAAGCGTTGATCACCATATATATAGCCATGGTAAAGAGTATGTAATTCCATAGCGGAAAAAGGGCGGCGACCAAGATGGGACTTCAACGTAATACCCTGAAAGTAAAGATTTGCGCTAGTTTATAGCAAATAAACCAGCGCAGTAAAGCAATGTTAAATAATGCTTATTCGCTTAGTGCGCGTGCTAATCCAACCGGCTCGATTTCAACACATACTTGGTCGTCATTCCAGTTTAGGCCAACCAGTGCGTCATCTTCTTTTAGATCTTCAACCCAGTCATCTAAAAATTCATCCAAGGTGATTTGCAGTGGGCTGTAATCGGCCCATTCTTCTTTACACTGGGCTTTTGCTGTTGCTTCACTTTCCCACAATAGTAGTACATCGGTGTTTTCAAATTGGTTAGAGTCACAAACCACAAAACCGCCATCTTCAGCACCTAGCGCCCAGATTTGTTCACTTTGACGTACTTTTTCAACAAAACTAACTAGTTCTGATTCAATTTCGATATCACTCATGTGTTTACCCTTAAATGTTAATTACGTGGATCGGTTTGCTGCACTGCCTGTTGCTGAGCAAATGAATAATAGAACTTCATTAACTCGGTATGTGCCGTTAGATCCGTTAACTCGCGGAAGCAAATCCAATCAAGTAAGCAGTATAAACTGATGCACAGGTATTCACAGCTTTTAAATCCTGCATCTGCAAAATGGTTATTTAAATAGCTTAATGTTTCAGCAATGCGTTCATTTTGTAGATTAAAAAATAATTTATCATCTTGCGTATCGAATCCTGAACGCTGACAAAGTAATAGCTCAACCAGCGAATCATTGCATGCATTAATGATTGTTAGTAGGTGCTCTTGTTGCCAATTCAGACGAGTTTGACTGTGTTGTTCGAGCAAAAAGCGGATGATGTTATTTGAATCAGCCAAGGTTTGCTGCTTAGTGATTAGTACTGGAATTTTTCGGGCTGGATTATTTTGTATCATTAGCTGACGATCAGTGTCTGAAAAAATATCTAAGTTGATAAACTCAAGACTGCATTGATTTAACAGTGCCCAAATACGAATGCGGCGTACAAATGGCGAAGTTGTTGAGCCTAATAGTTGCATGTGCTTTCCTTAGGATAAAAAGAAAGCCGCAGAGGCGGCTTTCTTTTAGGTTAGTAATAAAACCAACGTTATTCTGTACGACTAGTCACTTCAAGTAAGTGGTAGCCAAACTGAGTTTGCACAGGACCTTGTACTTGATTAATCGGTGCTGAAAAAACCACTTTATCAAATTCAGGAACCATCATACCAGGACCAAACTCACCTAATGCACCGCCATCCTGACCTGAAGGGCAGTTTGAATGTGCCTTAGCTAACTCAGCAAAATCTTCGCCTTGTTCAATCTTGGTTTTTAAATCTAAGCACTGCGCTTCGCTGTCTACTAATATGTGTCTTGCACTTGCCACTGTCATAAAATCTCCCGTTTCAAGGTGGTGTTTTTTCAATCAAATCTTACGTTATTCTAGTTCAATAATAACTACTTGTACCAGTATAAAATTAAATATCTGAAATTGCTTGTTCTATTGCTTTAACTAACTTGTCTGAATCTGGCTTGGTTTTGCTATTAAAACGTTCAACCTGTTTGCGATCTGCAGATACAAGGTATTTATAAAAGTTCCAATTTGGCGAACTCGTTTGGGCATTTAAATGCTTAAATATAGCATTGGCATCACTACCTCTGACTTCGCTGGTGGCAAACATCGGGAAGGTCACACCGTAATTTACAAAACAGACTTTAGCGGTGGCTTTTTCGTCATCTTCTTCTTGGAAAAAATCATCAGAAGGAAATCCCAGTATCACTAAACCTTGATCTTGGTATTTTTGATATAGCGCTTCAAGACCTTCAAACTGTGGCGTAAAACCGCAGTTGCTTGCCGTGTTGACGATCAATAAGGGTTTATTCTTGAATTGACATAAATTAATACTCTCTTTGGAGCGAAGTTTGCGCATAGTAACATTAGTGAAATCATCACATGACGTATCCTCAACCTGCTGTTGGCTTGTTTGCTCTGGCTGTGCATAAACACTACAACTGAGTATTGCGCAGCATAATAATAATTTTTTAAACATACCGATTCCTTAACTTGTTGTGGCTGATCACCCTGGATGGTAGTCTACCGTTTATTTTGCAGTAGTGTGACTTTAACTCATACGTTACTATGCAATGAAGTGATCAACAACCGCTAAAAACAAAATGACAATACGATTAGCAAATAGTAATGATTTAGCCGCCATAGTTGCAATTTATAATGAAACAATAGCAAGTAGAATGGTTACAGCCGACACCGAACAAGTAAGCATAGCAGACAAGCAAAATTGGTTTAATAGCCATACCGAGCAGCGGCCTATTTACGTTTATGAGCAAGACTCGAAGGTGATAGCTTGGCTTAGTTATAAATCTTTTTATGGTCGTCCAGCCTATGATGGAACGGTAGAAATCAGTATCTATATTACCGCATTTGCACAAGGCCAAGGGCTTGGCAAACGCTTACTTACTTTTGCCCAAGAGCAAGCTAAGCCATTAAATATTAAAGTGCTACTAGCATTTATATTTAGTCATAATATACCGAGTATTAAATTGTTCGAGCGCTTTGGTTATCAACAATGGGGAAAGTTACCTAATGTGGCTATTATGGACGACAATCACTACAGCTTAACTATCTTAGGTAAGCATTTAGGGTAGATATACGACTAAAAATAATCCTTTAGATGGTGTTAATGCAGAAAACTTAGACTACGCTTTTATCATGTTAAGTTGATGAAAAGCGGAGTCAAAGCTGTGCGGAAAATATTGATCGTTGATAGCAATAGTATTTTAGCGATGCGGATAAAAGTATTGCTTGAATTGATTGGCTGTGAAGTTGAATTGATCCACTTTTCAATGCTACAGGAATGTACTGCGTTTAGTTCTTATGATTTAGTGACTATTGCACATGGTGTTCCAGTGGCTACCGCAAGTTTTTTAGTAACACAGGTCAGTCAAGAGCGCTTTTTACTGCTTGCACCTAAAGTTGAAAACAGCGAACAACTATCTTTATTTAGTGAGCTTAATCGACTGGCGCCAAATGCTCTGGTGATTTATCCCTTCTTCGCGAATAAAGAGATCAGCACCTTATTAGAGAGTGTGTTAGAGCTTGGCTCCGATAGTGTTTTAGTATTACCAACGGTATTGTTGGTTGACCATATTCCGCAGCGGCTTGAAAAAATAGCAAATAGTCTATTAGGTGCTCATATTAAAACGATTACAGCTAATAGTATTAGCTCTGCGATTAGCCAAACACAAGGACATGAAATTGATCTGCTATTGAGCGATTTTAGCTTGCCTGATGGATCTGGTTTAGAAGTATTTGCCGCCCTCAAAGTATTATATCCGCAATGTCGTTGTTTACTATTTACCTCAAAACCAAATCAAGTGTCGATGATTGAAGCTATTCGCCAAGGGGTGGAAGACGTATTAGTTAAACCAATTAATGAAAATATGTTACTGCAATCGGTGCATAAACTTTGGCAAACGGAGTTATTAAAACGTCATAACACTGAATTAGTTGAACGCCTACAAGATACCGTTGATGCACTTATTGAAAAAGATAGCTTGTTACGTGTCATTTATAAGCACACACCTGATGCGATTATGTTATTTGAGCGCAATGGTGAAGTGATTGAAGCAAACGATGCTTGCTCTAAACTATTTCGATTATCGGCAAAAGCACTGAAAAGCAGCTCAGTATTTACTTTATTGGATGCAACGTCTGTTGAGCAAATCAAAGAAAAAATAGCGACGTTAAATAAAAATCGTCAATTTAGTTGTGACGTGTATCTGCCAATGGAAGGCGAAGATGCCATTCCATTAGTTGGTTCATTCAATGAGATAGATCATCATGGTGATATTGCACTTGCGGTTATTTTTAAAAACGTTACTCACCTTAAGCTCAAAGAGGAGCTATTACTCGAAGCAAAAGATATGCTTGAAGAGCAAGTACGTGCCCGAACATCACAGCTTGAAGACGCTAAAAATATCGCTGAGGCAGCAAATCACAGTAAATCAGAGTTTCTTGCTAACATGTCCCATGAATTACGCACTCCAATGCATTCAATATTAAGTTTTGCCCGCTTTGGTTTAGATAAACTCGGCAGAGGTGATATTTCAGTTGAAAAGCTACAGAAATATTTATCTCGTATTGAGTGTAGTGGCGAGCGGCTGCTCTCATTACTTAATAATTTACTCGACTTATCTAAACTCGATGTTGGTAAATTCCCTTTTAATCCTCGCCCACACAATCTTAATAATATTATTAAAACCAGTATTGATGATGTGTCAGGTACTGCTATGGAAAAAGATATTGAAGTGAAGTACTTACCACAAAAACCGCCTCTTATAATTGACTGTGATGAAGAGCAAGTAAATCAATTATTACGCAATATCCTCGGCAATGCGTTGAAGTTTAGTGATCCGCATAGCTGTATTGAAGTCGTTTTAATTAAGCAGCAAGAGCAGGCAATTATTGAAGTGATTGATAGTGGTATAGGGATCCCCGATGATGAGCTTGAACATGTGTTCTCAAAATTTGTACAAAGTAGTAAAACCAATAATGGTGCTGGCGGAACGGGGCTTGGCTTAGCTTTGTGTCGTGAATTTGTATCATTACATAAAGGTGTTATTTCTGCTCATAACAACAGCTCAGGAGGCACGACGATTCGTATAGCTCTGCCATTAGAAATAAAAATTTCTGCTACTCAAGAAGAAATTACTTAGCTTGACTGGTAAGAGTTTTTTTTATGACTAAACTATTAATATGAATTATGAAATGGATGATAATTATGCCTTTAACGAGAATATTAGCTGTTGATGACGAGCCTTTTAATTTAGAAATTATAGAAGAGATATTGTTGGATCTTGATTTTGAATTAAAGATGGTTAGCAGTGGTCCTGAGTGCCTCAGCACAGTGGAAGAGTTTGCGCCGCAAGTAATCTTACTCGACGTGAGTATGCCACAAATGAATGGTTATGAAGTATGTAGAAAACTAAAGGCCAATCCCAGAACTGCAAATATTATCGTGATGTTCGTATCAGCCAGAGGCACTGTCGAAGAGCGGATGGAAGGGTATGCAGTCGGTGCAGAAGATTATATTGTTAAGCCATTTGGACAGGACGAACTTAAATCGAAACTGAAAATTCTTAACCAAGTACTGATTGAAAAAGAATCGTTAGAACAGCAAGTTGAAGAAGCCACATCCACTGCATTTAATGCCATGGCTAACAGTAGTGAAATGGGGCAAATAGTTAATTATATTGAGAGCATTGGTATGATTAACAATACTAAAGCGCTGGGTGAAGCCTTAGTTCATTGTTTAAGATCGTTTGATTTACAAAGTAATGTTGAGTTTAGAGCTAATATTGATGCTCCTGACCACTTTGCCCTAAATGGAACGTGTTCGCCGATTGTAATTGAATTGTTTGATATGCTCAAAAATAAGGGGCGGCTACATGAATTTTCCCATCGTATCTTAGTTAATTATGAATTAATTAGTTTATTGATTTTAAATATGCCAGATCACGATCCTGATAAGCATGGCCGGATCCGAGATCATGTGTGCTTTATTGTCAGTGTCACGGAGCAACAGCTACGCGCAATCATGACCCGTGAAGCTTTACAGTCGCAGCAAACAAAGCTAAATGATGCAATTACTATGGTTAATAGCAAGTTTCATGGCTTAATTGAGCTGTTAAATGAAAACCGTCAGAGTAATGAAGCGGTGTTCAAGCGTTTACAAGAAGAGTTAGAAGAGCGGATCCCATCAATGGGGCTAGACGAAGATCAAGAAGTGTTTATTTATCAGAAGGTAGATCAAGCAATTCAAAAATCAGTTGCCCGTGAAGAGTCTGTACAGGGGGTAAAAGCAGCTTTTCATGAAATTGAGCAAGACCTGTCTATCTTATTGAAAAAGTAATAGTAAATAATCAAGGGGTGTGAAGCTACGCATCTCTTGGTAAGCCCTTTTCTACGATACGTATCAAACGGGCGGTTTTTCTTAGCAACTTATCTTGTTTTGAGTGTTGTTGCTTAAGCGCCCACTCTATATGTTCTTTTACCAACTCGGTTGATTGATCATAGCTGGCACTGAGTGCGTCAACGATCGATTGGCTAAATTGCGCATTACCTAAACCTACAGCAATATTTCGTAGCCAGCGCTGATGACCAATTCGACGGATCGGACTGCCTTCGGTATTTTTTAAAAAGGTAGCTTCATCCCAACTAAATAAATCAAGTAAATCTTTATCTTTTAGTTGTGTTCGTGGATGAAAGTCGGCTTCATCGGTAATTTGCCCGTAGCGGTTCCATGGGCAAACTAATTGGCAATCATCACAGCCGTAAACGCGATTACCTAATAGTGAGCGATATTGCTCAGGGATTGGTCCTTGCAGCTCAATAGTAAGATAAGAAATACACTTGCGTGCATCCACCACGTAAGGCTCTACAATTGCGCCGGTAGGGCATAAAGTAATGCAGGCAACGCACTTTCCACATCCCTCAAACTCATTGGGCTTATCAATTGGTAAAGGGATATCAACAAATAACTCACCCAAAAAGAACCAAGAACCGGCTTCTTTATTGATTAGCAAGCTGTGTTTTCCACGCCAGCCTAAACCTGCTTTTTCAGCAAGTTGACGTTCTAATACTGGTGCTGAATCAACAAATGGCCGATAGCCTAATTGAGCGATTTGCAGCTCAATTTTTTGACCTAATTTCTTTAATCGATTACGCATCAGTTTATGATAATCACGCCCTAACGCATAACGACTAATATAAGCTTTATCGGTATTTTTGAGGGTTTTAGCAAAGCTTGCATCAGGGGGCAGGTAATTCATTTTTACTGATATAACCCGCACAGTACCAGGGACTAGCTCCGCAGGGCGAGCGCGTTTCATTCCATGAGCGGCCATATATTCCATATCGCCATGATAGCCTAAATCAAGCCAGCGCTGTAATTGTGCTTCGTGTTTACTTAAATCAATGTCAGTGATGCCAACTTCAGCAAAGCCTAGTTCTTTACCCCACTGTTTTATATCAAGGGCTAACTGCGTGTGATCGGATATTGAGCTACTCACATGGGTACATCATTAAGAAAAAATAACGGCGTAATTTAACACATTTACAGCGCAGTTAAAACGCTTGTACTTAGACAAAACGCTTTAACTGCTGCTGAGTTTGCTCACTTAGTTGTTGTGATAGTTGACAATCACCTAGCGCTACATCAATTTGTGCTTTTGCTTGGCTGCCTAATGCAACGATTTGTTCAACTGATTGATGGGTTTGATTTTGTGTCTGTTCGAGTAAGTGCACAGCGCTTACAATTTGCTGTAATTGTTGTTGATTGTGTTCAAATTCAACAAGCCGATCGGTAAATCCATGGGATGTATTACTAATGGTTGTTTCTGCATTATGTGAATAACTGACAAGTTGCTCAGACTCTTTATTTGTTTGATTTACTAAAGAATCCATTTGGTTGATGAAATCGCTGATCTGGCGAGTTGCATCACTTACTTTAACCGATAAAGTTCTTACTTCATCTGCTACAACCGCAAAACCACGACCTGCTTCACCCGCACGAGCGGCTTCTATTGCAGCATTGAGCGCCAACAAATTAGTTTGATCTGAAAACTCTTCAACCATTTTCAGGATGCTACGAATATTCTCGCTGTTTTGTTTTAAGCCAGAAATCGTTTCTGAAAAACTGCTCAACACATGACTAATCGATTTAACTTGAGTGACTAGTTTTGTGAGTTCTTGTGCTGAGTGTGTCACAAAGTTTAAATGCTCGGCGTTTACTTGATGAACATCATCGGTATTGGTAACGATACTTTGCAGACTATCAGTTATTTGATTACTGGCTGCGGTTATTGTTTGGCTAAAATCAATTTGTTGTTCGCTTAGCTGCGCCGTATGTTGCATTGACTCAGTCACTTGATTATTACTTTGTGCGCTGGCCTGCGAACTTTGGTAAGTGGTAGCGAGCAATTGGCTTAGATGATCAGTAAAGGTATTGTACTGTTGGCTGATCTCACGAAATTCATCATAGGTAAAGTGGGGGAGTTTAGCTGCTAAGTTTGCATCTTGGCGGTTAATTTTTATTAATGTATCGCGCATTGCCGTAACTGGGCGCACGATCAGAAAGCGCATGTAAAAGAGTGTAAAGGCAAAGCCGGCAATAATAATCACCGTGAGTAACCAAAATAGGCTAGTGTCTGCGTCTTGCGTAGTTAGACTTTTATATAACCAAATCAAAGTAATAGCTTGGAAAATAAATACAAAGCTAAGGTTGCCAACAATCTTTCGGGTTAAAGTAAAAAAGAAGCTTTGTTCTATAAAATTATAAATACGCATATACCCACTCATCAATTGCCCGCTCGGCTGTTGTATTGTTTTACTCAGTATCGTTCAAATTCACTTTAATTCAAGAATATAGGATGAACGGCAGCTATTTTTGATAACTACAGTGAGTTTAAAATCATTTTCGTGTTGCATGGATAATTAGTAAAAATTCCGTCGACACCAAAACTCAGCATTAACTCAATATCTTCTTGTTTATCAACCGTGTACGCATAAACTTGTAAGCCGCGTTGTTTGGCATCCGCGACAAACTCATGGTTAATAAAGTTTTTATCAACATGAATACTAAACGCCTGTAAGCGCTGGGCAAATTCGGCATAGTTGATAGGAATGGAGCCCGTTAACGCGCCAATTTTTAGCCAAGGTAGTTTCTGTTTAAGCCACATTAATTGATGATGATCAAATGAAGAGACTAACAGCATATCCTGAGATAGTTTGTTATTAACGATATTTAACTCAATCAGCTCAACAAATTTATCCAACGAGAAAGTGTGTTTTAACTCAAGGTTTAAGAGCACTTTATTGGCTGTCCAATCAATAGTTTGCTGTAGGGTTGGGACAAATTCGCCATTGCCGGCATCAAAACATTGAATTTGCTCTCGGGTAAGTTTATTTATTTTGCCGCGGCCGCTGGTGGTTCGATCTAGCCAAGTATCATGGATGATCATGTAATCATCCAAACAGCTTTGTACATCGACTTCAATACCATCGACTTCAATTTCGACTGCTGCGGTTATCGCACTCTGGGTATTTTCTGGATAAGTGCCACTGGCGCCCCGATGAGCAAAAACTTTTATCATAATGTGTGTTTCCGAGTAACTGACCATGTTTCGTAAAATGCTGCACTAATCACTAAAGCACCGCCAAGCAGGGTCTGTAGTGAAGGTTGTTCATGCAACAGCAAAAAAGCTAAAAATGTGCCATATAAAGGCTGTAAACAAGAAATAAGTCCCGCTGTTGATGCTGATAAATACTGTAAACTTGCCGCAAATAAAGAGTGCGGAGTTGCAGTAAAAATTACGCCAGCGACGAGCAATAACCCTAGATCTTGGTTCGATATATTAATCACTGGTACTTCAATAAAAGCACATAATAACAAGCTAGCCACTAATGTTTGATAAAACATAGTTTGTGGCCCACCGTAGTGGCTAAAGTATCGCTTATGAACAATATTTCTAAACGCGAAAAAAAATGCTGAAATAACACCGGTTACCACGCCTAAGGTGACATCATTACCCATATCTGCATTTGGTGTCAGTAAATAGATCCCTGTTATTACTACACTTGCGCTGAGCAAATCGTTTACTTTGGGCTTACTACCATTAAAGAATGGTTCAATAAATACGGTGATCACAGGGTAAGTAAAAAATGCAATCATGCCAACCGCAATCCCAGCCATTTGCATACCAGCAAAGTAGGTGACCCAATGTATACCTACAGCAGCCCCTAACAACAAAGCAATTAAGTAATCTTTAGCACCGCTGAGTTTAATTGCTTTTTTTTGCCATAACAGCAATATCATAATAGCCAGACCCGCGATGGCTGCGCGGTACACGGTGATATCTAATGCGTTGAGATTTATTAATTTGGCAAATAGTGCTGTGCCACCAAAAAGTAATACCGCAATATGTAAATAAATTAAACTTTGTTGTTGGGGTTGCATGTAAATTCGCTCTGCTATTTTTTACTATCTTATCACTGCTCATAATAAGGTGAAATTTTTAAAACATGACAAATGTCAGCAAAGTTGATGACATTTTACACTCTTATTTTTTTTAGCGGCTGGCATAGTTATCACATTCAACTGGAGGTAATTATGAATGCTTTAATTTTAATCAGTTTATATATCAGCGATTTTTTTGAAATATATAGTTTTAGTATTACTTACGCCGGTTACTTTATGCTGTTATGTGTTTTTGTGTTATTTAGTAAAAACATAATTATAAATAAAACGATACACTTGGGGTATTAGTATGAGTTCACTTGACACGGTTGCTGAGCAAATCGATAAAGGGTTTTGGAAGTATGGACATTTAATTTTTACTGGCTTTTATTTGTTGCCAATTATGATTAACTTTGCAAATTTAACCGCAAACAACATTTTTATGTCCTTAGCTTTATATATTGCTTTTATTATGCTCTATGTAAAAGCAATAAATTGCCAAGATACCGATACTACTAAGTTAGTTATTGCTATGTTGTTAGTTTGTTTTAGTGCTACTTTTTATACCTCAGGCACACCGACATTATTTGGTTTCGTTGCCTATATTGTCGGTTATGCATATAGTAAACTGCAACGAATTTTTTCAGCGTTAGTGGTCATTTTAACTGTTCTATTAAGTGCATATATTGGCGATATTGCAAAAGTAGAATACTTTCTCGCTATATCTTTAATTTTATGTGCGGCCTTATTTAGCTACGGTATAGCTGCAAAAAGAGAGCAGCAATATAAAATCCGCGAGCAAGAAAACGCCACGCAATTAGAGCAATTAGCAGCAATTGCTGAACGCGAGCGTATTGCTCGCGATTTACATGATATTTTAGGTCACTCTCTTTCATCAATTGCTTTAAAAGCAGAGCTTGCTAATAAATTAAATCAAGGTGAGCGTTACACACAAGCAAATACTGAAATTGCCCAAGTTGCAGAGCTTGCAAGGCAGCTATTGAGTGATGTGAGAAGTGCTGTCAGTGATTTAAAACAGCTCAATCTTGCGAGTCAAATTTCCCAATTGAAACAAAGGCTAACCGAACAAGGTTTTGAGGCGGATTTTAACGTCAAGTTAAATGTGTTACCTGCAAAAGTAGAAGGTATCGCAAGTCTTATTATTAAGGAAGCTGTTACTAACTTACTACGCCATAGCAGCACCAAGAAATGCATCGTTAGCATAGCGCAAAATCAGCAGCAGTTAATAATCAATGTGATTGATCATGCACCAGGCAGCTCAATAAAACCTGGAAATGGCTTAAATGGCATTAAAGAACGAGCAGAGCAGCTAGATGGTAAGGCTACATTTACCTGTGAGGATAACTTTAGTTTAAATGTGATGCTGCCTTTAACAGCGAAGGGTTTCTGATGATCAAGGTGTATTTAGTAGAAGATCAGGGGCTTGTGCGCGACGCAATCGCAGCATTATTAAGTCTAGATTTTAATATTGAGGTAATTGGTCAAGCAAGTAACGGGCAAGATGCATTAACAGCCATAAACATGCTAGACAGTAACTCTCTTCCTGATATTATTTTAACAGATATCGAAATGCCTAGCATGAACGGCATCGAACTCAGTGAGCAAATTGCATCAAAATACCCTGCTATAAAAATAGTTATTATGACCACCTTTTCGCGAGCGGGTTATATTAGGCGTTCTTTAAGTGCTGGCGTTAAGGGCTTTATTTTAAAAGAAGCCCCGAGCGATGAATTAATTAGCGCGCTTAAAAAAGTAATGCACGGGCAAAAGGTTATTGATCCTGAGCTTGCTATTAACGCATTAGATGATACTGATCCGCTGACAGATAAAGAACGAAAAGCATTACAACTCGCAAGTGAAGGGTTGAAAACAGCCGATATTGCCGCAAGGTTATACTTAAGCGAGGGCACGGTACGTAATTACTTATCAGACGCTATTGCTAAATTAAATGCCATAAACCGAGTAGATGCAGCGCGTATAGCCAAACAAAAAGGTTGGTTATAACGCCGTAATAAGCTGTTTAAAGCAAGTAAAAGCGCTTTCTTAAAAGTTTCATAGCTTTTGCCTGTCTCATTGATCGGTTATGGGTTAAAATAACATCATAACCAATTAACAAGATAGTGAATGTCAAACCAAGATCCTAATCTCAGTCGAGAACAAGAAAAGTACGAAAACCCTGTCCCAAGTCGTGAGTTTATACTTACTCATATAAAAGACCGTGCCAAGCCTGCTAATTTTCATCAATTATGTGAGGAGTTAGCGGTAAACGATGATGAGCGTCAAATTGCTTTTAAGCGTCGTTTACGTGCCATGGAGCGTGATGGTCAACTCTTCTTTAATAAATTTAAATGCTACGCCTTAATTGATGAAGCTGGGCTTGTTAAAGGCAAAGTAATCGGTCACCGTGACGGGTTTGGCTTTTTAGAAGTCGAAGGCGAAAGTAAAGACTGGTTTATTGCCAAGCATCAAATGAGTTCGGTGCTGCATGGCGACATAGTACTGGCTAAAGGCACCAAACGAGGCTCCGGCGGCAAGTGCGATGCGCGTATTATTAAAGTGCTGGCTGGCGAGCGAGCACCGATTGTTGGTCGCTATTTTGTTGAGCATGGCATAGCAGTGGTGGTGGCGGAAGATCCACGTATCACCCAAGATATTATTATTTTGCCGGGCAGTGAAAACGGCGCACGTCACAACCAAATGGTGCAAGTGCAAATTACCCAAAACCCTAACCGTAATATGAATGCGGTAGGGAAAATCATTGATGTACTGGGTGAGCATTTAGCCCCTGGTATGGAAATTGAAGTGGCACTGCGTAATCACGATATCCCGCATGTATGGCCAGAAGCGGTTGAAAAGCAGGTTGAACACTTAGGTGAGTTTGTCGAAGAAGGTGACAAGCAAAATCGAGTTGATTTACGTGATTTACCATTGGTTACGATTGATGGTGAAGATGCTCGCGATTTTGATGATGCGGTGTATTGTGAGCCTGTTGAATCGGGTGGTTGGCGGTTATGGGTAGCGATTGCTGATGTATCCCATTATGTCGCAATGAATACCCCACTTAATGCCGAGGCAATCGAACGTGGTAACTCAGTGTATTTCCCTGAACAAGTTATTCCTATGCTGCCAAAAGTATTGTCCAATGGCTTGTGTTCATTAAATCCAAAAGTTGACCGTTTATGTATGGTCGCAGAAATGCTGGTATCGGCTGAAGGTAAATTATCAGGCTATCGCTTTTACGAAGCGGTGATGAATTCGCATGCGCGCTTAACCTACACCAAAGTAAACGCTATCCTACAAGGTGATGAGAAGTTACGTACTGAATACGCACCGGTCGTGCCACATTTAACTGATTTACAGCAAATGTATATGGCATTAAAAGCCGCCCGCCAAGAGCGCGGAGCGATTGAGTTTGAAACCCTTGAAACACGCTTTGTATTTAACGCTCAGCGTAAGATTGAATCAATAGTGCCGGTGCTGCGTAATGACGCCCACAAGCTGATTGAAGAATGTATGATTTTAGCCAATGTGTCTGCGGCTAAAATGCTTGAAAAACACGAAGCCAGCGCGCTTTATCGTGTTCATGCTGAACCAGATGGAGAAAAACTGGCTAACTTTAGACAGTTTTTATCAGAGTTGGGTATTGAATCAACACTCAGTGATGAGCCAACACCAAAAGAAATTACCCATGTGTTAGCCAAGCTTGGCGACCGCCCTGATGCTGAACTTATCCAAACTATGCTACTGCGTTCGATGAAGCAGGCAGTATATCAAGCTGAAAACATCGGTCACTTTGGTTTGTCATTAGGTGAATATGCACATTTCACCTCGCCAATTCGTCGTTACCCAGATTTAGTCGTACATCGTGCGATTAAAGGCATTTTGAAAGCCCAAGGTATGGTTACTTCGGGTGCGTATGTTTATAGTGACGAAGAAGTCGCGCAATTGGGCGAGCAGTGTTCAAATACGGAGCGTCGTGCAGATGATGCAACCCGTGAAGTAGCTGATTGGCTGAAATGTGAATACATGCAAGATCATGTGGGCGACGAATTTGAAGGAGTGATCTCATCGGTTACTAACTTTGGTTTGTTTATTCGCTTAGCTGATTTACAAATTGATGGCCTTATCCATGTCACTAATTTAGGCGATGAGTATTTTCAATATGATGGCGCTAAACATTGCTTGATTGGTGAGCATTCTCGTAAAGTTTATCGTTTAGGCGATAAAGTCACTGTTCAGGTGGCATCGGTAAGCTTAGATGAGCGTCGCATCAATTTAACGCTCAGTGGCGATGTTGCACAAGACAGATACGCCCGTCGTCGTGGTGATGCAAAAGGGCATCAGCCGGCAAGTGTTCGTTCGCAGCTAAAACGTGGCAAAATACCAGGTAAAAAAGCTGACGCGAAAGAGCCTGGTGAACTTAGCGGTCGTTCTGAACAGGGAAAACCAAAGCCAAAAAAAAACAGTGCCAGTAGAGGTAAAAAGAAGCCTGCAGGAAAATCAGCGGATGCTGGCACTTCAACGACTGCAAAAAAACCAAAGAGAAAGGCCGTGAAAAAGCCGAAAAGACCCGGCAAAAATGCCCGTAAAAGTAAGAGTTCAGGAGCAAGTGATACGTGAGTAATGAATTAATTTTTGGCTTTCACTCTGTTGAAGCAATTTTCGCAAGTGAGCCTGAGCGTTTTATTGAAATTTATGCCCTAAAAGGACGTGATGATAAACGCTTATCTCCAATTATTGAAGAAGCGCGTAAATTTGGTATATCAGTGCAGTTTATGCAGCGTAAAGCGCTTGATAACAAATCAAAGGGTGAACAGCATCAAGGCATTATTGCTAATGTTATCGCAGCTCCTACTTTCAATGAAAAAGATTTAGATGCAATCATTGCGCGTGAAGAAACGCCATTTTTACTGGTTCTCGATGGCATAACAGATCCGCATAATTTAGGTGCTTGCTTACGTAGTGCAGACGCTGCCGGTGTTCACGCCATTATTGTGCCAAAAGATAAATCAGCAAAACTAAATGGCACAGCGCGTAAAGTTGCCTGTGGTGCAGCAGAGACAGTACCGCTGATCCAAGTGACTAACCTTGCGCGTACTTTACGTGAAATTAAAGATGCCGGTGTTTGGGTTGTTGGTACTGCTGGCGAAACCGATGTTCATGTATTTGATGCCAATCTAACTGGCCCTATGGCGATTGTTATGGGCGCAGAAGGTGAAGGTATGCGCCGCTTAACGCGCGAACATTGTGATGTGTTAGTTAAAATCCCAATGGCGGGCACTGTTTCAAGCTTAAACGTATCTGTAGCAACAGGTATTTGTTTATTTGAAGTACTGCGTCAGAGAAATACGACACAGCCATAAAAGAAAAGCTTTAAGCTTGTAGCCGTCAGTTTAGAGATAAAATTTGAAACCATGCTTGACTTAATAAGCATGGTTTTTCTTTTTGAGCGGATAGCTGATTTTTCAACTTACCACTTAAAGCTAAAAACCTACTTGCTTAATTTTCCGACTAAGCGTAAAATGCGCGCTCATTTCGGCCTATTTAATATTAATTCCTTGCCTTAAACCGACCGGCTGAAACGGTAGAAGGCTCTATTAACCGTAAGGAATATCCATGCGTCATTACGAAATCGTATTCATGGTTCACCCAGATCAGAGTGAGCAAGTTTCTGGTATGATCGAACGTTATACTGGTTCTATCACTGAAGCTGGTGGTGTTATCCACCGCCTTGAAGACTGGGGCCGCCGTCAACTGGCATACCCAATCAACAAGCTTCATAAAGCTCATTATGTTCTTATGAACGTTGAAGCACCTACTGAAGTAATCAGCGAGCTAGAAACTACTTTCCGCTACAACGATGCAGTGCTTCGTAACTTAGTTATGCGTACTAAAGACGCTGTAACTGAAGCATCTCCTCTTGTAAGAGAAGAGAAGAAAGAAGCACCAGCTGCTTAATTGTTTTGAGTCCAAGCATGGCACTTGATCAGCGATAATTTTAAGGTAAACCATATGGTCAGTCCTTTTATGAATCAGCTGGTTATTTCTGGGGTTGTTTGTAAAACACCTAAGTTTAGCCAAAGCCCTGCTGGTATCCCGCATTGTATTTTTGTTGTAGAACACAAATCAATGCAAATTGAAGCAGACCTTAACCGTAATAGTTATGTACGGCTTCAAGTGGTTGCTAGTGGTAAGCAAATGCAACAACAGACTCAACATTTGCACGTTGGGCAGGCATTGCAAGTGAGCGGTTTTTTAAATCGTCACGAAGGTCGTAACGGCCTTAGCCAATTGGTTTTGCATGCTCAGCATATAGAAAGAATTATTTGAGGAATTTATCTCATGGCACGTTATTTCAGACGTCGTAAGTTCTGCCGCTTTAAAGCGGAAGGCGTACAACAAATCGATTATAAAGATCTAGCTACTCTTAGAAACTATGTTACAGAAAGTGGCAAAATCGTACCTAGCCGTATTACAGGTACTAGCGCTAAATACCAGCGCCAGCTAGCAACTGCTATCAAGCGTGCTCGCTACTTAGCCCTTCTTCCATACACTGACTTACATAAGTAAGCAGCGGATTAACACGTTTTTAAAAGGTGTAGAAACATGCAAGTTATTCTACTAGATAAGATCGCTAACCTAGGTGGCCTAGGTGACCAGGTTGTAGTTAAATCTGGCTTCGCACGTAACTTCCTTTTCCCACAAGGTAAGGCAGTTCCTGCAACTAAAGCTAACGTTGAAACTTTTGACGCACGTCGTGCTGAGCTTGAAGCGAAAATCGCTGACCAGCTTGTTGCTGCACAAGCACGCGCTGATAAGCTTGAAGCATTAGCTGAAGTTACATTAGTATCTAAAGCCGGTGACGAAGGTAAGTTATTCGGTTCTATCGGTACTCGCGACATCGCTGACGCTATCTCAGCTGTTGGTGTTGAAGTTGCTAAGTCAGAAGTTCGTTTACCTCTAGGTACTATCCGTGAGACTGGCGAATTTGACGTATCAATCGCAGTTCATTCAGAAGTAACGGCTACTATCAAAGTAATCGTAATCGCTGAAGCTTAATTTTTAATTAAGCGAAAAAAGCCGTGCTGAAAAGCACGGCTTTTTTGTTTATTATTATCATCCATATCACTAGTTAGCATATCATTTTCAACATAAATATTGATTAAAGTCCCTTTTTTAGGTTTTTTATCTGGTATTGTTTGATCTAAAGTAAAAACTAATTATTTATACCTATTAAAATGTAGCGACATTGTAATTAGATTACAGATTGTTGACAGTGACAGCGCTGTCAATGTATATTGTTTGTGCACTGAGCATAGTGTTAAGGATGTAAAAATTGAAAGAGCAGATGATGAGAAGTACGAAGCTTTTTTCTGGTTTCACATTAATCGAGTTATTAATAGTCGTAGCTATTCTAGGTATTTTATACAGTGTAGCTATGCCTTCATATATTGAGCATATGGAGCGTAGTCGCCGTGCCGATATTCAACAAGTTATGTTGCAACATGGTGCAGTATTAGAGCGTATTTATTCACGTAATGGTGGTTATCCAAACGCTTTTGATACGGCAACAAATACAGATTTTTATACTTTTACTTATAAAGCGCTAAACCGTGTTAGTGGTGCTGCAGCGGATGCTAATTTTAAAAGTCGTGCATTTACATTAACTGCAACCCCAAAAATCGGTTCTGCCCAATCAGGAGATCGCTGTGGTGCATTAGTGATTAAGCATGATGGCACACAATCAGCTGATGCTAATAGTTGCTGGGAGTAACAATGACTAGAACAGCCGGTTTTACATTAGTGGAGTTGATGATTGTGGTTGGGATCGTTGCGATTATGGCGGTATTAGCGTTTCCTTCTTTTAGCCAGCAAATCATGCAAGATCGGGTTATTACCACCGCAAATCAGCTCAATAGTGTGTATAAATATGCGCGCAGTGAGGCGGTAAAACGTGATCGTGAGATTAAACTAGTGGTAAGTGGCGATAAATGGCAGGTAACAGCAGCTGTTGATGGTGTTGATACAGTATTAAAAGAATTCGTCATCCAACATCATGGTGTAACGGTTGGTTTAGTTGATCGTACCGTGTGGTCAAGTGGCGAAATATCTGCGGCGAGCGAAATTTTAATTAAAGATGACAATGATAAAACAGTAGATTATTACTTGTGCATTTTAAAAAGTGGCCAAAATTGGTTAGCTGAAAAATCAGTAGCATGTGCATAATGATTAAACAAAGTGGCTTTTCATTATTAGAAGTGATGCTGTCGGTTGTTATCGCCGGTATTGCTTTACTTGGGTTGGCAGCAGCTCAGCTCAAATCGCTACAATATGCTACCAACAGTTTTAATTACACTGTATCGCTGGTGCAAGGGCAAAATACGTTAGAGCGTATTTGGCCTCGCTTGTGTGAGTTACAAACGACGAATCCGGCTTTATTCACGGATGCTAACTTTCGTGCCTCTTTAGACCCGCAAATCGATGATTATCAGCTGAGCTTACCTGCGGCGTATGCGCATGATATGCAAATCACAGTTTCATGGGCTGATGAGCGGATCAAGCAACAAGACCCTGCTCAATTAGAAAATCAAATTACCTTAAATGCTAGTTACCCTGAGCTACCAGTTGGGTGTATTTGATGATGGCAATTTATCGTCCGCGAGGTTATACCCTTGTAGAACTGATGGTGGCTCTAGCCGCTGGTTCATTCCTACTAGCTGGAGTTAGCCTTTCATACTCAGCTATTAAAGGCACTATTTCAGTTAGTAAAGAGCTTGAAAATGCGCAAGAAGTAATACGTTACACAAGTAAGGTTTTTACGCGTAGCATTAAACAAACACCAAGCGCACCTTTGGTTGCAGCAGATGGCTCGGCAATTACTGTTACTCAGCCAGCTGGGGTTATCACCTGTAATGGCAGTGTATCAACAGCTGATATAAATGAAGTTTATAGCCTAGTAGGCAATAATTTAATGTGTACATTAGGAGCAGCTCCAGCAGAGCGGTTATTGACGGGAGTCGCCCAGTTGAGTTTTGCAATTGATAATAACATTGTCACTATTCATGTTGGCCCAGAGAATTTACCTGCGCAATTTGGAGACACTATTGCCATTGATATTGCGGTCTCTAATGTTATTTTAAACAATGCTTTTGGTGGTGTGTAATGGCTAAAAAACAAAGTGGTTTTACGCTTGTAACAGTACTTATCCTCACCAGTATGGCGAGTATTGTGGTACTTAATTCATTGCGTGAAAATATTATTCAAGAGCGTATGAGTGGCAATTTTCAAAAGAAAATAAATAGCCGTTTACTCGCTGAAAAAGGTGTTTTCGAAGAAGCTAAGTTATTACAGCAAGCTTTTTCAGATGATAAAACCTTAGATATCGATGGCTTGATCGCAGCGACAGGCACAGCATCAGGCCGCGGCTTAATTGGCGAAGATGCAACTTATAATGCCAGTATTAGTAAAAATGCTGCTGGAGAGCTGGAAATCATCAGCTTGGGTGAGCGTTATGGTGGTGATGCACAAAGTAATTTAGTCGCACGGTTTGGATTTACGCCAGGTAAAGGAGGCTCTGTTTTTAAGAACGCAATTGTGGGCTGTGAAGGGGTGTCACTCAGTGCCAGTGGTCGAATTGATAGCTATGACTCAAGTAAAGGGGATTACGATCCTGACAAGGCTGAGGCTGGCGCTGTCATAGGCACGGTTTATAAAGATAAGGATGTTACATTATCAGGTGCTTCAACTATTTGGGGAAGTGTTCATGCGACTGGCAGTATTACTTTTTCCGGCTCATCTCCAATCACAGGCACATTGCGTGCAAATAACCATATTACAATCGATTCGAACTTTACAGTATCGACTGATCCTGTTTTACCCGATGGTTTTCCACTTGATACAGCTGTAGGCGGAGATGTTTTATCGGCGGGAGGGGTTACCTGGAGGCAAGGAAAAATATTAGGCGTAGTTCGAGCAAATAAAGATCTTAACTTCCCTAATAACAGTGCGAGTACTGTGCTAGAAAATAGAAATAATGACGGCTTAGACGTTTTATATGGCGGCAAATTAAACGCAAAAGATTTAGCACCACACCTTGAACAAGGTGGTATTCCTTATTCAGATCCACGTTATAATGTATCACCAAATGTTGAGTTGGTACCTTTTCAAGATCCTGATAATTTTACAGCAGGGCAAACACAGTGCGATTCAATAAATATAACAACGGTTGTTGATGGTCTGGTTGATCCTAGCGGCGAAAATATTATTGTGAAACACGGTAGTTCAACACTAGTCTCTGATAAGCCAGAAACACGTGTTATCTACGAGTTAACGCCTGAGATAGCTCAGTCTAAGATTGAAAATCAAGGTGATTATGTATGGGAAAAGTGGTTAGGCGCACGTCCTGCGACACTTAATTATACGTTAAACACAATTGAGAACGTTGTTGATGTAAAAGTATTAAAAGCAGGTAACTTCTCATTAAATAATGGCATTTTAAAAGTCGCGGGTGGTGATGTAACCTTGATAGTAAATGGTCACTTCATGATGGAAGGCGCTTCAGAGATCCATATAGCACAAGGCAGCAGCTTAAGCCTTTATGTCAACGGTAAAGTAAAATTGAAAGCGTCTCCAGGGTCGATCACAATGAAGCATGGGTTAACCAAAACTGGTAAACCGGTATTCAGTATTTATTCCAGCAATGAACAAGCCAATGGTATTGATATTGATGCTGATGCTAATTTGTATGCAGCCATCTATGCGCCAAAGACTGATGTTAAAGTCGTCGCTAATGGTGGTTTCAGTGGCTCAATTCGGGGCAAAACGGTTTCAGCGTCTGGCAAAGGTGGTATTCACCATGATTCAAATCTAGCAAATATAAGTAGTGGTGGGGGCAGCGCGTTTGACGGCAAATTAGTTTTCCTTGGCTGGTCATATAAAGTACCGGAAAAAACCACTGAAGGGCCCGAAGAAGATCCCCCAGAAGCAACGTTATAAAACCACTTGATAAAACGGCTAGCTGATAAGTTAGCCGTTTTTTGTTAAAAATAATTTCATGTCATTTAAACCTTTTCACTTACATCTCACGTCTAACTATTCAAGAAACTTAAAATTCTGAAAGATCGTATTTCCTGAGTGCTTAGGTATACTCATTTCATAATAATAATCATAAAGGGACAACATCAACGATGTTGATAGATGCAAAACATGCTTTTACACAGCTAAGCGAAGATGCACTTATTACCCGTGTAAAAAGCGGTGATCAAAATGCTTATGCTGCACTTTATGAATTACATGTAAAGCGGGTTTATGGATTGTGCTTACGGTTACTCGCAGATCGCGAACATGCCGAAGATGCAACTCAAGAAGTATTTGTGCAGCTGTGGCATAAAATCGCTAGCTTTGAAGGGCAGTCACAGTTTTCAACTTGGCTGCACAGTGTCACCAGTAATATTGCGATTAGCTATTTACGTAAACATAAGAATTGGTTGCAAAAAGTAGTGAGCTTCGAGCAAAGCGGTATGGATGAACAAAGCGCAACAGATTGCCAAGGTCTAAATGGACTCGACAAGTTAGTATTACGACTACCTGAGCGAGCTCGTATGGTATTTGTGCTGCACGCCATTGAAGGTTATCGCCATGAAGAGATTGCCACTATGTTAGGAATGGCAGTGGGTTCTAGTAAGTCGCAATTTCATCGCGCCCGTCAGTTATTAAAAGAGTGGTATGAAAATGAGTAAGCCTAATTTTGAAACATTTTTAGCTGAGTCAATCAATAACACTGAGTTAGAGATCTCACCACAAAAAGATTTATGGCCAGGTATCGAAAAAGCATTAACGCATGCTCCTCAGGCGCAAGGTAAAGCTGCGCTGTGGCCTAAATTAGCGGGTGTGGCAGCATGCTCAGTGGCGGCTTTATTAACCGTGCAGTTGCTGTTTTCCGGCTCTGAGCCTGCGACAAGTGTGGTGATGAGTGACTATTTTACCCAGCAAAAACAAACCTTGTTGGTGCAATATCAAAATCAGCCTGCATTGACAGATAACTGGCAACAGCAATTAACAGAATTAGAGGACGCTGAGCGGGCAATAAAGCAAGCCCTCGACAATGAGCCTGAGAATCCAGCGTTATTAAAAATGCTCGCACAGGTTTATCAGCAGCAATTAGATCTAATCAATAAGGTGCATGCACCGAAGTGGCAACAAATTTAGGAGTATCAACCATGAAAACATTACTATTAGCACTAACTTTATTGCCGTTTTTCGCCTCTGCTGGTGAGAAAATCAATGAACAAATTGAGGTGCCCGCTAATAAGCGTATTTTTATAGATAACCAACGCGGTGATGTACGTATTGAGGGCTGGGATAAATCACAATTACAGATCACCGGTGAGCTTGATGATAAAGCACAAGGGTATCGTTTAGAAGTGGCAGGAGATCGTATCGAATTTATCGTTAAAATGCCGCGTAACAATAATAACGGTTGGAATAGTGGCGATGGTTCTCAATTAGTTATTTATATGCCAAATAGCAGCGAACTTGAATTTACCGGTGTTAACGCCACTATCAGTGCTAAAAATTTGATCGCCGGGGCTGATATTGATGTCGTTAATGGTGATATTAACTTACAAAACATCAGTGGCAATATTACTGTGGATACCGTTAATGGTGATGTCAGTGCGATAGGCTTAAAAGGTGATATACGCTATGAAACCGTAAACGGCGAAATTAATGACAAAGACTCACAAGGCACGCTGCGCTTTACTGCTGTCAATGGTGATATTAAATCCAAAACAGCAGCTCAAGAAGTTCGCTTAGAGAATGTTAATGGCGATATCGACTTTGCTTTTCAGGCATTAAAAAGCTTACGTATTAGCACGGTAAATGGTGAGAGTGAAATACATATTAATGAGTTACTAAAAGGTGCGCAAATTACTTATGAATCTGTTAGTGGCGATGCCGATTTTTACTTCCCGACGGATGTTTCTGCGCGGTTTGAAATTGAAGCGCATGCCAATGGTAAAATTATTAATGAGTTGAGTGACGATAAAGTTAAAAAAGCGAAATATGGGCCATCAAGTGAATTGGAGTTTGCGGTTAATGGTGGTGATGCTGATATTGAAATAGACACTATCAGTGGGCGCATAGAATTACGTAAGCAAAAGTAATCTCCCGTAGCAAAGTAGGAAAAGAAATCCTGCTTTGCTCTTTGCACAACGTAGCCAAGTAGATAGAATAGAGGCCATTCATTGTTAGTATTGCGAAGTTATGGCTAAACCAGATAAACAAGTCGACACTCTTAAAGTTCCTCCTCATTCCATTGAAGCAGAGCAATCTGTTTTAGGTGGCTTAATGCTTGATAATCAAGCCTTTGACCGTGTTGCCGAGTTGGTCGTTTCGCAAGATTTCTATACACGTACCCATAAGCTTATTTTTGAAGCCATGGTCGAGCTTGCTGAAATAGGCGATCCAATCGATTTGATCACCATATCAGAGAGCTTAGAGAAAAAGAATTTACTCAGTGGTATCGGTGGTTTTGCTTATTTAGCTGAAATTGCTAAAAATACGCCAAGTGCGGCGAACATCGACGCCTATGCGAATATCGTACGCGAACGTGCTGTGGTACGTGAAATGATTGGCGTTGCCAATGAAATAGCCGAAGCAGGTTTCAATCCGGAAGGGCGCACCAGCCACGATTTACTCGACTTTGCAGAGAGTAAAGTGTTTAAAATTGCTGAGCAGCGGACAAAAAGTAACGATGGTCCGCAAAGTATTCACAGCATCTTAGAAAAAACAGTCGATAAAATCGAAGAGTTGTATCAGTCGCCACAAGATGGTGTGACGGGGGTAAGTACCGGTTATGCCGATCTAGATAAAATGACCACTGGTTTGCAGCCATCAGATTTAATCATTGTGGCCGCCCGTCCGTCGATGGGTAAAACCACATTTGCGATGAACTTAGCTGAACATGCCGCAATGACACAAGATAAGCCTGTGCTTATTTACTCATTAGAAATGCCCTCGGAGCAGATTATGATGAGGATGTTGGCATCCCTTGGTCGAATTAATCAGACCAAAGTGCGCACCGGTCAATTGGATGATGACGATTGGGCGCGTCTTTCATCAACCATGGGGCTACTGATGGAAAAAGGAAAGATGTATGTTGATGATGCATCAGGTCTAACTCCAACAGATGTTCGCTCACGTGCGCGTCGTATTGCTCGTGATCACGGTGGGATAAGTATGATCATGGTCGATTACTTGCAGCTAATGCGCGTTCCCAGCCTCTCTGATAACCGTACTTTAGAAATTGCTGAAATCTCACGGTCACTTAAATCATTAGCAAAAGAACTCCAATGCCCAGTCGTAGCACTGTCGCAGCTAAACCGTACTCTAGAGCAGCGTGCCGATAAACGCCCAATTAACTCCGACTTACGTGAATCAGGCTCTATCGAGCAGGATGCCGATTTAATCATGTTTATCTACCGCGACGAAGTATATAACGAAGACAGTACTGAGAAAGGGATTGCTGAAATTATCATAGGTAAACAACGTAATGGTCCCATTGGTAAAGTACGTTTAACTTTCCAAGGTCAGTTCTCGCGTTTTGATAATTACGCCGGACCTGCTGTAGATGATGATTACTAATGCGTTTAGCTATTGCCGAAATTAACTTACAAGCACTTGCTCATAATTTAGCGCAAGTGCGACAGTTTGCGCCTAATAGTAAAGTTATGGCGGTATTAAAAGCCAATGCTTATGGTCATGGTTTAGTAAAAATAGCGCAGCACCTTAATGATGCCGACGCATTTGCTGTGGCACGAATAGATGAAGCGCTCGCACTGCGGGCGGGTGGGCTGACCAAGCCTATTGTGTTGCTGGAAGGTTTTTTCCATCAAGATGATTTGCCGATTTTATTAGCCAATAACTTTCAAACCATTATCCATGATGAAAATCAGCTCAGGGCACTTGAAAATGCAAAGCTCGATGAACCAATCAGTTGCTGGTTAAAAATCAATACCGGTATGCATCGTTTAGGGATTGCACCAACGCAGTTGAATGATTTTTATCAGCGCTTGCAAGCGACGAATAACGCTAAAGATACAATCAATTTAATGACGCATTTTTCCAGTGCCGATGATGTTAATGATCCCAAAACAGCTGAGCAAATTGCTTTGTTTGATTCATTAGTGCAAGGCAAACAACAAGCACATTGTTTAGCAAATTCGGCTGGTATTATAGCTTGGCCTGCAGGTCATGGCGACTGGGTACGTCCAGGCTTGATGATGTATGGTGTATCACCAATGCTTAACACTTCTGGCAAAGACCATCAGCTGAAGCCAGTGATGCGCTTAACCACTAAGGTCATTGCAATTCGCGATGTTGATGCCGCGCAAGGTGTTGGTTATGGTGGCTGTTGGCAAAGTGCTCAGCCGACTAAGCTTGCAGTGGTTGCCATGGGCTATGGTGATGGTTATCCGCGCCATGCTAGACATGGCACACCTGTAGTGATTGCTGGCAAACGTTATGGTATTGCTGGCAACATCTCTATGGATATGATCAGTGTTGATATTGGTGAAAATGCTGATGACATCAAAGTCGGCGATGAGGTGGTGATGTGGGGCCCAGAATTACCCGTTGAAGAAATCGCCCAATGTGCCACGACAATCCCTTACGAGTTAGTCTGTAATATTACCCCACGGGTAAGCTATGAATATTTAGAGTAATGCTAAGCGTTACTCTTTGATAAAATACACATCGCTAAAACCCATGCGAGCAAACTCTTCATCACGAAAATTACGCACTGCCGCTGAGCCTTTTGAAGTCATAGCAATTTGCTGTTCCATCTTTAAATAATTTGTTAAATCAATCCCTTCAGCCGCAGCAATAGCCTGATACATATCGCGATATTTATCTTTTGCAAAATTAATTTCGCGAGGCTGATTTTTAAATTTGTACGTAATGCGTCGTGCCATGAGTCACTCATAAAATAATTTAATTGCGTTAATTTTACACCTTCTTCGACATCCGCTCTACCTTTGAATGACTTGTAGCTTAGCTCAAGTTACAATAACGGCCATATTTTTAAATAAACCAAGGAATTGTCATGAAATTATCTGTAGAGATCAGTAAGTACCCACTTCATCAAGATTATATCCCATTTATTAAGGGGTTTATTGATCGCTTAAATGAATATGACGATTTAAAAGTAATAACAAATACCTTGTCGACGCAAATTTTTGGTGATTACGATTTAGTAATGTCTGTGCTTAGTACTGAGATAAAGCGTTCATACGAAGAGTTTGGCAAAGCTATTTTTGTTTGTAAATTCCTCAATGGTGATCTCTCTCCCCAATAGCAGCTAAAGCCTTAGTGGATCAATTATGGAATTTATTACAGAAACTCTCGCAGGGTTTACTGCAATGTCGCACTGGGAATATATCGCAGTGGCGCTCTCTATGGCATATTTGCTATTAGCAATAAAAGAAAACCTGTGGTGTTGGCCTGCAGCATTTTTTAGCACCCTTATTTATACCATAATGTATTGGAATGGTGCTTTATTAATGGAATCGCTATTGCATTTTTACTATATGTATATGGCGGTTTATGGATGGGTAATATGGCGAAAAGGCGACGCTAATAAACATCAATTAGTGATCACCTCATGGCGCTTGCATCAACACTTATTCATCATTATTGCGACTTCGATTGTGGCATTAATATTTGGTTATGTGATGAACAATCATACCCATGCAGACTTTGCTTATTTAGATAGTTTTACAACCTGTTTTGCTGTTGTTACAACGTATTTAGTCGCAAAAAAAGTACTGGAAAATTGGCTGTATTGGATTGTTATTGATGCGGCTTCGATGTACTTGTATTACGAGAAAGGCTACTACCCAACATTAGCGCTGTTTATTTTTTACACCATAATGGCAGCATGGGGGTTTAAAACCTGGTATGAAGAGTACGAGCAAAATCAAGCTAAGCCTTTGGCGCAATTATAAGAAGCAGTATGACAGGTAAAGAAATTAGCGGCATTTTTGCCGCTTTTGATCCACAACTAAAGGTATTGAGCAATGAGCGGCTATTTAGCGGTTTAAGTAACGATAACTTTTTAGTGCGTACTGCACAGCAGGCTTTTTTATTAAAGTGCTATCGCGAGCATTGGCCAGTGCAGGGCTTGGCAGCACAAACTGTATTTGCGCAGCAGCAGGTATGCCCCAAACCACTGTGGACTGACGAAGTTAACAAGCTGGCGATTTTTGAATACCTAGAGGGGGATATTGCACAAGGGGATTTCACTTTAGAGTTGCTGCAAAAGTTGATTGCTTTTCATTGCCATGATGTTGTTACTGAGGCGATGGATATAAAGTATGAGCTGGATTTTTATAAAAAAACTCGCTTATATCAGCAATATCAAGCAAGCGTTGAGGATGCATTAAAGCAAATCGCGTTATTACCCCGTGATGAAGGTTTTTGCCATAATGATTTAGTAAAAGAAAACATTATTGTGAATAGCCAAGGCATGTTTTTAATTGACTTTGAGTACGCTAAAAGTAATGACGTATACTTCGATTTAGCAGCACTAACTGTTAGCTTTGCGTTGAATGATAAGCAAAAAAATAGCTTACTTTCAAACTACCAACAGCAATTGCCTGCTATTCAAAAATTTCACTATTCACTGCAAAAGCTTGAATGCTATCAGTTGGTGTTTTTAGTGTTGTGTATTTGTTGGTATAGCGCACGCTCAGTCGATAATAAAGTGACTGAGTTGCGTACGCAGTTGGATTGTTTGATTAGCTCAATGGATCATCGTTAAAGACCACCAAAACGCGCCGCAAGTTCTTTGTATTTTGCAACTTCATCTGCATCAAATAGTGGTTCGCCGTTTTCATCAACAGATTTCGATATTAATAAACTTTCCCGGGCAAGACGCTTTACACGTTCAACTTTAACCCCTAAAAACTCCGCTACTTGCTCGGTTGACATTAAACTCATAGATACTTCCTCATGTTAAACCTTTTACAAGCGCCTTAAAAAGTCGTTAAACGGGCATTTATATGTTGCAAAATGGTTAGTGATTTTTATTAAGTATAATTTAATAGCTGTTTTTTGCTTGCTTGTGAAGTAATTTATTATAATTTGCTGAATTATTAAGCATCTAAGCGATAGAAGCTAGCATTTAATTGCATATGCCTTTATTATTGCTCGGCCTAAGCACTGATATCGCGAGTTGGTGTGGTGGCACAAATGTGCTCTCGTGGTGAAATGGATATCACGTGGCCCTCCGGAGGCTGAGTTGTAGGTTCGATCCCTACCGAGAGCGCCATTTGCAATAATGCCCAGCCTTTCATCAAAGGCAATCAATAATAACTCTCTATCTTACTCCACAGTGTTTGCCCTCAATCACACTCTTTTAGTACTTATGATGTAAATAACCCCCTACCAATATTTAGAATTAATTAAATTACACAAATGGTAAAACTGACAACTGGACTATACTCATAATTCATTATCTTAGGGAATTGTATTATGCACTACAGCTCGCCTCCAATAAAAATGGTGGGATTACCGTTTCATGTCATTTTGTATACTAAGTAAGTCGAGCACAGTTGTTATTAGGCAATGCCTGTGAGTGTTGTGTTAAATGAGCTCTTTAGCAAAGAGTACTCTGGAGATTGAATGAATATTAAAACCCGTATTCTGGTGTTTGTCATTTTGTTTGAGATATTGGCTTATTCAACCCTACAGTTATTCAACACGCTAATTTACAAAGAATCTTTGGATGAATTTAAGCAAAATGAAATTCAAGCTGTGTTCAATGGCACTATTTCCCGAATCAATCATCTTACAGAACAAATGCAAGGGCATGCGATCGATCTGGCTCTAAGCGGTGAACAGTTATACTTTCTGCGTCATCAAAAATCTACTCCCATGGCTGATATCAAGGAACTGGCTCAGCGCACGTTACAAAATAAGTTTGCCAGTTTTGAACAAGCCATGGGAGGAGGGCTTTGGTATCAACCCCAGGTACTGGATGAGCAGTATCGTTATTTTGGCCCATATGTATATAAAGAAAATAAACAGCTGCAATTTACGTGGGATCTCAATAAACCACAGTACGATTATTTTTCTCAGGATTGGTACCAGCTTGCTGAACAGCAAGGGTGGGGATTAAACCAATCCAGCTATCGTCCAATATTTTGGACTAACCCTTATTACGATGATGCAGGCTCATTCTCGTTGATGATGACTATAGATGCGGTGATGCTTGACGATAACCGCAGTCCGATTGGTATGGCGACGCTCGACTGGTCTTTAGCTGAGTTAAGTGAGTTTTTAGTCAGCATTAAAGTGACCGAAAATGCACAATCATTTTTATTTCACCGGGATTCTGAGTTAATTATTGGCTTTACAGACAAGCCTCAAACGGTACAGCAGTTGACCGATGACTTTCCTTGGGCGGCAACATTAGTAGCTCAAAGTCGGTTAAGTAAGGTCAATAGCTTTGGGTTTGAGCAGCTAGCAATTGAAGATAAGTATATTTTTTATCAGCTTAGTGAGAGCGGTTTTATCTTTGGCTCATTAGTTCCTAAAAATGATTTAAGTAAACAAGTTGATAAAGTGTCTTCTTGGGCTTTAATCACAGGCAGTGGCATAGGGCTGTGCTTTATTATACTGATGATTTTTATCCTCAAAGCTTTGTTTAGCCCTTTTGATCAGGTATTAAATATCATAAAAAGCTCTATTCGTTATGGTAGTAATAAGCAAGTTAATCTACTGCCAGTTGAGTATGCTAAACGCAATGAGTTTACCCCAATTATTACTGCTTTAAATGATGTGTACTTACAAGTAAAAAGCTACGTCACTGAGATTGAAGATGCGAATACCAAGTTGATGTCTTCACAGCAACAAGTAAAACAGTTAAATGCGGTACTTGAGCGTAAAGTGGCTCTGCGTACTGCTGAGCTTGAGACTAAGACCAAAGAAGCAACATTATCGCTGGAACAGCTAAAACGTACTCAGCAACAGTTAATTGAAAATGAAAAGCATGCGTCGTTAGGACGATTAGTTGCTGGAGTTGCTCATCAAATAAATACCCCATTGGGCATTTGCGTCACGGCTGCATCAGTACTGGAAAGCACCTCGAAAACTATTCATGGCAAAGCGGCTGCGGGTAACATGTCGAGAGAGGAGTTTAATCAGGCCTATGCTCATATAATACAAAGCACAGAGTTATTGAGCGTGAATCTCCACAGAGCTACCAATCTAATCAATAACTTTAAACAAGTTGCGGTAGACAACGATACACAGGAAAATCGCTGGTTTAACTTAGGTGAGTATATCGATAATATTCTGCTGTCAATCCACTCACGTGTTGACCAAACGCCTCATAAAGTTAAATGCCAATACCAGCAAGAAATTCGTTTTTTTGCCTCACCAAGTGCATTCTCGCAAATTTTAGGGCAGCTAGTGGAAAATGCCTTAGTTTACGCTTTTGATGATTTAACGCCTGGGGAGGTGAACATTACAGTGAGTAAACATGATGAACAACTTCAGCTGATAATCAGCGATAATGGTAAAGGCATGCCAGAAGATGTCCGCAAGCAAGTATTTGACCCGTTCTTTTCTACGAATAACGCACAACTGAGCTTAGGTTTGGGGTTGCACATTGTTTATAATTTAGTGATACATAAACTAGCCGGTACGATAGAGTGCCAGAGTCAATTAGGTGCTGGCACTACTTTTATCATTACTATACCAATCAATGTAGTTGAACAACCGTGAGTATTTTTAAAGCCATTTTTTATTTTTGAAGTAAACGCCGATGGCACCGGTGATCACGACTAAAAATATAACAAAAAAACTAAATGCGTAAGGGCTCTCTGTACCAGGGATACCGCCTACATTTACGCCAAGTAAACCGGTTAAAAATCCTAGCGGTAAAAACAGTGCCGCAACCACCGACATCACATACATACGCTGATTTAATTGTTCGGAAACCTGATTAGTAATGGTTTGTTGAATAATTTGCGCACGTTCAATAGAGCTATCTAATTCTTCAATAAAGCGGATCAGTAGATTGGTGGTTTCGTTTAACTTGGCTTTGTCGTTTTCACTAAGCCAGCTGTATTTGTTTGCCATTAAAGTACTGAGCGCTTCTTTTTGTGGCCTTAAGTAGCGTTTTAAACCAATTGATTGACGGCGTAACTGCGACAGTCCTTGGTTATCAAAGCGCTTGGTCGGCTCGTCAATTTCATCTTCAAAAATATCGAGAGTGTCATCTAAACCATCAATTACCCCTTGCATACGTGAGGTAAGATTTTGTGTAAGTTGGCAAACTAATTCAGAAATGCTAACTGGCCCAGTTTTTTCTTCCAGTGCAGCTAAAATATCTTGGACTGAAAGTAAACGGCGTTTTCGGGTAGTGACCACTACATTTTCATTGATAAATAAACGAATTGAGACCATGTCTTCAGGGCTTTGTGCAGGATTTAAATTCACGCCTCGTAAAAACAACATACAACCGTTAGTTACTTTGGTGATACGAGGGCGTGTTTCATCGGCTGTTAATGATGCAAGTTCATAATCAGTCAACAATTCACTGTTTTGTAACCAATCTATGGCTTCACTTTGGCTATAATCAAGATGAACCCACAATTTACCTTGCTCAGGCTGCCAGTTATGTAGGTCTGCGCTATTATCAATTGTGCGTGCGCCGCCTTGTTCATCAAGTATAAGTGCGTGTAGTAAACCATTGAACATAGTAAATTCTCATTAATCCTGTATGTTAATATAGTTGACTATTGAGTGACTTAGGTCAATTAAATTAGCTTATCATTTGGATAAAATTATTTCATTTGTGTTTTTATCCGTGTAGCGTATAAGACAGTTTTTTATTAAAGGGCACATTTATGACGGCAAAGATAATTGTTGGTTGGCGTGAGTGGTTAAGTTTACCTGAGCTTGGCATTAATCAAATTAAGGCTAAGATTGATACGGGCGCCCGTACGTCATGTATTCATGCTCTTAATATTGAAGAATATGAGCGAGAAGGCGAAAAGTGGGTTAAATTTATTGCTCAGCCTTTGCAAGAAGATGAGCACACTCAAATTGAGTGTGATGCTAAAGTAAAAAAGATGAAATATGTAACCAGCTCAAGTGGGCAGCGTGAGTTGCGGTATTTTATTGAGACTAAGCTCTGCGCTGGTGATAAAAGTTGGCCAATAGAAGTCACTTTGACCAGCCGAGCGAGTATGAAGTTTAGAATGTTATTAGGGCGCACAGCCATGGAAAATCGTATAGTCGTTGATCCGGCTTTATCTCATTTATTAGATAGTTAAGGTTTTAACTATGAAAATTGGTATTTTATCTCGTAACAAGAATTTATATTCAACGCGTCGTTTAATTGAAGCAGCTGAGATGCGTGGTCATGAAGTAAAAGTGATCGATGCATTACGTTGTTACATGAACATTAACTCTGAGCAACCAGAGATCCATTATCGCGGTGAAAATTTAAAAGATTTTGATACCATAATCCCGCGTATTGGTGCTTCAGTTACTTTTTATGGTTGTGCAGTACTGCGTCAGTTTGAAATGATGAATGTATTTCCTGTTAATGAATCAGTTGCTATTTCACGTTCGCGAGATAAATTACGTTCGTTACAGTTGTTATCACGTAAAGGCGTTGGTATGCCGGTAACCGGTTTTGCCAGCAAGCCAGATGACGTTAAAGACTTACTTGAAATGGTTGGCGGTGCACCTGTAGTTATTAAGCTGTTAGAGGGTACTCAAGGCATTGGTGTGGTGTTAGCTGAAACACGTAAAGCTGCTGAGAGTGTTATTGAAGCCTTTATGGGCTTAAAAGCTAATATCATGGTACAAGAGTATATTAAAGAAGCTGGTGGTGCAGATATCCGCTGTTTCGTACTTGGTGACAAAGTGATTGCCGCAATGAAGCGTCAAGCACAAGATGGTGAGTTCCGTTCTAATTTACACCGCGGTGGCAGTGCAACATTAGTGCGTATTACGCCAGAAGAACGTAGAACAGCAGTAGCTGCAGCTAAAGCAATGGGCTTGAACGTAGCTGGGGTTGATTTACTTCGTTCATCTCGCGGACCTTTGGTAATGGAAGTTAACTCTTCACCAGGTCTTGAAGGTATCGAAGTAGCAACAGGAAAAGATATTGCAGGTATGGTGATCGAATTTATCGAAAAAACCGCTGCAACCAAAAGGACCGCAACGCGTGGCAAAGGTTAGAATCAATAGTGCGTTTACTTTATTAGGTGAAACGGTGGGTGTCGGTGAGCGTAAGACGCTGGCCCTAGAAGCAGCTAAGCTGTACACCCATTCGCCGTTGAATATCCCAATAGAGGTAGTGAATGGAGTTCAAGCAGGGCCTGTTTTAATGGTCTGTGCGGCTATTCATGGTGATGAACTCAATGGCGTAGAGGTCGTACGCCAATTATTAGCAAAAATAGATGCTAACCAGCTGCGTGGTACGCTGATTGCTGTGCCGATTGTTAACGTATTTGGTTTTATTCATAAGTCACGTTATTTACCTGATCGCCGTGATATGAATCGCAGCTTTCCAGGTTCTATTCGTGGATCGCTTGCTGGACGTATGGCACATATGTTCTTTTCGCAAGTGGCCATTCATTGTACGCATATTATTGATTTACATACTGGCGCAATACATCGCACCAATTTACCGCAAATTCGCGCAGATTTGAGTGATGAAGCAACGGCACAAATGGCGAATGCATTTGGTACACCAGCCGTTATTGATGCGTCACTTCGTAATGGTTCACTGCGAAGTGAGGCCGCGAACTTAGGTATTCCGGTGATTACATACGAAGCTGGAGAAGCGCTGCGGTTTGATCCAATTGCAATAGCGGCTGGTATGCAAGGCGTTGATTATGTCATGCGTCATTTAAAAATGATCCGTGGCAAGCGCGCTAAGAAGTTACCTGAGCCAATTATTGCCAGCTCTACCAGTTGGGTGCGTGCTGAAGTCGATGGCATTGTGCGTGCGCAAGTATCATTGGGTGAGCGAGTAATGAAAGGGCAAATATTAGCTTATATCAGTAGCCCGCTCGGTGATTCTGAGCTGGAATTATTAGCGCCAAGAAGTGGTATAGTGATTGGTCAACAAACTATGCCACTGGTTAATGAAGGTGATGCAGTGTTTCATTTAGCATATTTTGCTCACGCAAACAGCTTGGTAGAACAACAGCTTGAAACCTTTATTGATGAAATAAGTGATATTGAAGATGAGTTAAAAACAGCGGAATTAAATAATTAATTGCTGATTGTAACTGATCAAAAAAGCCGTTTAAGGATATTCTTAAACGGCTTTTTGTTATGTGCTTTTCGTTTATTGCAGCTTTTTAGGTCCAATAGCGCGCTTAACCGCGATTGCTTTAGTAGGTTTCGGCTCTTTATTTAAAACCATCACCGGACGAGTAACAAATAGGTTATTAGGATAAATAACTCGGTGCCCATCAACATGTTCTAATACCACATTCATCAAGCCCATCTCGACAATACGCCCCTCAACAAAGTTCGCGCCGTCAATAACTCTAACCCAATAACCAACACGACAGTCATTTTGAATAAACATTAGCAAAAACGAGGTCAGATTGCTCAATAGCGACCAAGCTGCAAATAGTGCAACACCTAGCATGGCAAACAAAGATGAGCCAAGTACCAGTAAACCCCGTAATTCAATACCCCAAAAAACTAACACTAAGCACAGCATTACAAATGCGAGAATAATTTTCAGTAATAGTTCGGCACGATATTTACGGTGAATATCGACTTTGCCCTTAATAGTTTTTTCGAGTAATTTTTTAGTCAGTTTTAATAGTACAGGAAAAAGTAACAGAGCGACTAAAGTGACGATGAGTTTATACTGCGTGCTAAGAATATCTAACAGTTCCACAATCAATCCAAATGCGGTTTAGGAGCAACTAGTTTAGCGTTTTTAGCACACTTTAAAAGGAATTTTTTACAGTGACTAGCCATTGAATAGAATCAACATCATCACTTTTATCAAGTGGAGCGGCGATATCTAAATGGATCACAGTCCCTGCATTTGCTCTGCTTGGAGCGAGCCGTAACCCGATACCTATATTTTTCAATACTTGGCCATTTTTACCGTTATTTTGGTCATTAAACCAAGCGCGACCAATATCAAAAAATGCAGCTCCACCAACTTTAAACAGCTGAAGCAGGTCGTATTCCCAATAATAGCGTTTTTCAAGATTAACTAAAAAACTACGATCGCCTTGTTGGTAGTCTAGCGGATAGCCACGTAGGCCATTTTCGCCGCCTAAGATTAGCTGTTTGTCGGGAGTTAGGTTTTTAGCATAGTCTAAGCGTATTTTGGCATACCACGATTGTTCAAAACTGGTGTTTAAATAATACTGCACTTGAGTGCTCGCGAGTAAGTTCTCTACTTTGCTTTGTTGTTCGTTCCAATTACCATCTAGGCTAGCATGAAAGCGCCAAAGGGTATTATCGCCACTAAAATGAGCTTTTTTCGCATCAAAAGAGTAAATAGCGCGGCTATCGTCATTGCTTAATTCTTCACTTGCATAGCCTAATAAACCTTGCACATTCCAACCAAGATTTAAATCTTCAGTACGATAAATACTGTCGAAATTACGCACTTTTATGTAGTGATCTTCAAACCAATGACCACTGATATATGGATAGCTTAGCTCCCGTTTTTCAGCCAATGGTGTGACGGTATTTACTGTGCTCTCAAAAGCTTGCTGTTCATGGGTATAACCGACGCTAATGCGTTGAGTCCAATTATTAGCAAGCTGTTTAGAGTGGCCAAAGTGAATGCGATTATAGTCTGTTTTCTGGATAAATTGACTGAATACTTCACCTCGTTTATAGAGAGATTCAATTCGTTGATCAGAGTAGCTTAATAAGCCATAGCTGTAAGGCGTATCAATAGAGTAAAAAGGGTAGCTAAGCTCGAGTAAATGGCGTTTACCATCGTCGTTATCTGAGTATTCTATACGACCACGGTAGCGGCTAGAAAGTATATTAGGATCATCATAAACAAACAGGTAACCATTACGTTCTGCATCGGTAGTGCGAGCAAGTGACAAACGTTTACCCCAGCCAAATAAATTGGATTCGCGAAACCCAATGCTCGATTTATTTTCGCCACCACTGCGGCTGAAGCTAATTTCTGGTAGTAACGTCCATAAATCGCGGGTGATCACTTTTACATTAATGTCACCATCGCAGTTAGTTTCTGCTTTTATTCTGGCATCGTATAGATAACCTTGACGACGTAATAAGCGCTCTGATTCGGCGAGTTTTTTCGGCTCATAGTGATCACCAGGTTCGAACAATAAAATATTTTTTATAACGTCTGGCTCAGTGGTCATATGAACACGATTGGCAAAGCGAAATAATGCGTTATTTTCTGCTTCTAAATTGGTATTGAAGACGTTGAGTTGATCAAGTTCGACCTGGGCAATTTTGGCTTTGTTGGTTTTTTCTGGCAGTGTCTCATCGACATCAAGTTGGCGACGGAGATTTTTTTCAGTGGGTGTAATTGTGCGTTGATTACTGCAACTTTGCTGTTCGTCACCAGATGATTGCGCTAAGCCATAGGATGAATAGAGCAAAGTGCTGCAACAGCTAAACAATAAAAATGCATAAGCGTTATTTACAACCATTGAAATCCTTTATTATGGGTTTTTACCGTTAACCCACTACACACTAAGTTTGTGTATAAGTCTACCTCATTGTTGCAATAGTGTAAGAAAATAGTGTGCTAAGGCTGCTAATAAATGCTCAGCTTCAATGCCTTCGCCATTAACCCAAATACTGTTACTGTAGTGTTCAAAGTTTAAATTAAAGCTTTGCTGTGCATACGTAAAGCGACATTGGTGGCGATCCGCTCCCGCTGCAAATTCACCAATTACTATTTCTGGGCCATGTAAAAATAACTGTGCCCAAAGCTCGAAATCATCATCGTTGGGCATTTCGCTGGGGATAATAATAATGGCATTATGTTGATTATCTAGTTGCAGCTGAGTCATCAATTTTCTCTTTATTTAAGACTGGGCTAAGTAGTCGCGTATGGCGTGTAAAAAAGGGCTGCCGTACTTATTGAGTTTAGTAAAGCCAACTCCTGACACTTTGAGAAATTCACTGTCATTGGTTGGCATTAGTTGCGCCATTTCTGCGAGGGTTTTATCGTTAAACACCACATATGGTGGCACATCATCCGCATCGGCAAGCTCTTTACGTAAGGCACGTAGTTTGGCAAATAGCTTTTTATCGTAATTAAACTGAGCGAGCTTGTCTTGGTATACGTGCTTCGCTTGCAGACGTGGTTCAGCCATTTGCAGCGCGTATTGACCTTTCAAAATAGCGCGAGCACCTTCGGTTAAGCGCAGTGCTGAGCCTTGGGTGATATCTTGACTCAGTAAGCCTTGGTGAATCAGTTGGCGTAAAATACTGAGCCAAAATTCACTACTGTGGTCTTTACCTATGCCATAAGTGCTGAGTTGGTGGTGATTGTTATCCCTAATGCGGCTGGTATTTGCTCCGCGCAGTAGCTCAACTATGTAGCCTAAACCAAACCGTTGTTCGGCACGATACACACACGAAAGGGCTTGTTGTGCCACTAAAGTACCATCAAAACTTTTTGGTGGATTTAGGCAAATATCGCAGTTGCCGCAAGGTTCGCGTTGATATTCACTAAAGTAGTTAAGAAGTATTTGTCGACGACATGTTTGTGCTTCTGCGAAGCTGGCCATGGCGTTAAAGCGTTGCTCTTCGACACGACGACGTTGTTCATCTTCAATGTCTTCAAAAAATCGCCTAACACGGCCAATATCGGCCGGATCAAAATACATAATAGCTTCAGCGGCCAAGCCATCACGGCCAGCACGGCCAGTTTCTTGATAGTAAGACTCGATACTTTTGGGAATATCATAATGCAGTACAAAACGGACGTTGGGTTTATTAATGCCCATGCCAAAGGCAACAGTAGCCACCACTATTTGAATATCGTCACGGGCGAAACCGGTTTGTACAAATTGGCGTTGCTCGTTACTCATACCTGCATGGTAAGCCGCTGCGTTCATTCCAGCATCAGCGATCTTTTCAGCTATTTCATCAACTCGTTTTCGACTGGTGCAATAAATAATACCACTTTGACTTTGTTGTTCTTTTAAGTAGCGAAGTAATTGCGCCAGCGGTTTGAATTTTTCTTCAATGGTGTAACGAATATTTGGTCGATCGAAACTACCAGTGTGTATATAGGGGGCATTTAAACCAAGCTGCTGGACGATATCAAACCGCGTGGCTTTATCAGCTGTCGCTGTGAGCGCCATCATAGGCACATCTGCAAAGCGTTGTTTTAGTTCGCTTAAGCGGCAGTAGTGAGGGCGAAAATCATGACCCCAATGTGATACACAGTGAGCTTCGTCAATCGCAAATAAACTAATATTAAGGTGACTTAAGCGCTCTTTAAATTCATGTTGCAGCACTTTTTCAGGTGCAACATACAGTAGCTTAAGCAAACCATTGTGCAGTTGTTGATATATTTGCTGCTGTTCGTCGCGGTTTAAACTGTTATTGATATACGCCGCTTTCACCCCGAGCGCTTGCAATTGTGATACTTGATCTTGCATAAGGGAAATTAATGGCGAAATAACGACTGTCAGACCGCTTAAGGCAAGCGCGGGCACTTGGTAGCATACTGATTTGCCGCCGCCAGTTGGCAGCAATACTAGCGAATCTTGGCCGTTAAGGGCTGCATTGATCACCGTTTCTTGGCCATCACGAAATTCGCTATAACCAAACACTTGTTTGAGTATAGCTGCGGGACTGCGCACTACGGTGCTTGCTGTGGGATTTGGTGTATTCATCGCGGACATTTTAGAGCTTTTAGACGACCTTGCATAGGTGCTTTTTATCGCACTTTCTTTTTAGTTGTGCTTTACTCATCTTACCAGTTATAAAGTCGCGGATAATAATAATGAATAAAGCCCAATTAATTGACCAAGTTGCTAAAGTTTTTGTAGAGCAAATGCCGTTTAACCAGTTTTTACAAATAAAAGTTAAATCACTAGATGCGGAACAAGCGCAAATAAGCTTTCCTTGGCAGGATGTCTTTATTGGTAATCCTGCTCAAAAAATTCTCCACGGTGGGGTGATCTCTGCGGTGCTTGATAATGTGGGGGGGATGCTAGCGGCGGCGGCGATGATAGATAAGCTCACTGAGCTTAATATAGTTAGTATTCAAACCAAGCTAGCGACACTCGGCACCATCGATTTGCGCACTGATTACTTGCGTCCAGGCAAAGGGCTTGAATTTACCGCTAGTGCTAAGCTAATTCGCTCCGGTAATAAAGTATGTGTATGCCGGATGGAGCTCCATAATGAACAAGGCATTCAAATAGCTTTTGGTACGGCAACTTATTTAGTTGGATAAAGCGTAGCTGGCAGGTAAACTAGCCGCCATTAAACTACATCAGAAACAATCTATGCCAACTAATCCTGAACAGCGTAAAGGTGTTATCTTAGCCTGTATGGCTTTTTTTATGTGGGGCTTAGCACCTATTTATTTTAAATTACTACAGCATATATCAGCTTTTGAAATACTGATGCATCGTGTGGTTTGGTCGGTATTATTCATCGTCATCATTGTTGCAGTAATGAATCAATGGCATAAAGTACAGCATGTACTTAAACACCCTAAACTCATTGCTATGCTGGTTATTACGGCCACCTTACTTGGCTTTAACTGGGGGCTATTTATTTGGGCGGTTAATAATGATCATATGCTTGATGCAAGTCTTGGTTATTATATCAATCCGTTATTAAACGTACTGCTAGGTATGCTTTTTTTAAGTGAAAAACTACGCAAATGGCAAGCGCTAGCGGTTGCTCTGGCGTTATTTGGTGTGGTGATCCAAGTTATTAGTTTTGGCTCATTTCCGGTGGTCGCACTTTCATTAGCAGGGTCATTTGCGGTGTATGGCTTACTTCGTAAAAAGTTACCTATCGAATCATTGCCGGGGTTACTACTAGAGGCATTAATATTATTGCCAGTTGCTTTAGTATATTGGTGGTTAATGGCGCCATCGAATAGCTCTGATTTCGTAGCGAATGATTGGCATACTAATGTATTGTTGATCAGTGCAGGCGTTATTACCACACTGCCACTACTTTGCTTTACAGGTGCTGCCAAGCGATTGCAGTATACTACCTTAGGGTTTTTCCAATATATTGGGCCAAGTTTAATGTTTGTGTTGGCGGTGGTATTTTATGGTGAAGTATTTAGTCCTGAACGAATAGTAACATTTGCTTGTATTTGGAGTGCGCTGGCTATCTTTAGTTGGGATTCCTATCGACAATCACAAAAGCGTAAACGTGAAAATATCCCTGCACCCACTAAGCCTGTTTAAGCAATGACTTTATTGCGGCCAGTTTCTTTGGCTTCATAAAGCTTAATATCGGCCTGTTTTAATAATTCATCAATTTGATAAACAGGCCCGTGTGCGTAACCAATAGAGAGCGTAAATTGAATTTTTTCTTTGCTAAATTCAGGGCTATTGAGCTCAACAAAGTGACGAAAATTATCCAGACGTTTTAATACTTCATCTTTATTTGTGTCATTAAAATACACAGCAAACTCTTCACCGCCTAAACGAGCCGCCAAGTCTTTTGTAAAGTATTTTGCAAAACAAATTGAAAGTCCTTTTAGTACTTCATCACCAGCATCGTGGCCATAGGTATCATTGATTGCTTTGAAATGGTCAATATCGAGCATCGCCAAAGAGGGAATTAACTCTTTTTTCTGCAGTTGTTTTAATGATTTTGTGGTTTCTTCAAAGAAGTAGCGACGATTAGGTAGTTTAGTTAAATAGTCAGTGTTCGCTTGTAAGCGAATGGTGGCAATTTGTTCCAGCATGTCAACGTTCTGGCTCAAACGGCAATAAAATTCTTCGTTATTAAATGGTTTGCGTAAATAGTCGTTTGCGCCATTTTTCAAAAAACGCGCCGAAAGATGCGCTGCATTTGAGCCGGAAATACCGATTATTGCTTTTTCATCATTACTGTATAAGCGACGAATTTCACCACATAACTCATCACCATTCATGTTAGGCATTTCGTTATCTGCAATTATAACTGCTATATCAGGTGTTTGTTCGAGCACAGCAAGTGCTTCAATGCCATCACAGGCTTGTAATATTTGATATTTATGACGTTTAAGCAAGCTGCATATATGTAGTCGTGCTGATGGTGAGTCATCGACGACTAAGACTTTAACGTTTTCGTTGCGAGGTAAGCGCTGTAGTTGCTTTTCTAAATAATGGTAGGCTTGCTTGTTCTCTTTAGTGATGTAATCAATTATTGGATATTTTTCGACGGTATCACGGGTCTTTGCATCTATATTGCCGGTCATTACTATAGTAGGAATTTGAGCTTCAATAGTGCAGGGTACAGCCTCGCCTTGTGGTGCGTCAGGTAGAATAAAGTCTACTACAGCGCAAAAATAGTTATTTTTACTAATTAACTCTTTTGCTTGCGCTAAGGAACAGGCTATATCTGCATCATAGCCAACTTTAATTGCAATGTGCTTTTGCACTCGCGCTATAGTTGGCGTATCTTCAATGATGAGTATTTTTCGTGTCACGTAACACCTTGTTTTTGGCATCGCCAAGTTTATTCAGTTATACAAGTTGTAACTGTTAAAACACGAAAAAGCAAATAACACCATTACTTTTATAAACTATCAGACTCCGAATAGTAGTCTGGATTTTGTGGTGCAGGACTTGAAATTTTAGAACGCCCAAACAGAGTATGAAACTTTGCTTTACACGTCGTTAGCTTTAGGTATTTAATCCACGCACGTTCAATTGCGTTGGTTGGTTCTTGATTACCAGAGACAACGGCAAAAAATTGTTCTTGGATTTCATTTTGTGGTTCAAGGGTTTTATTATATAACCCTTTTAGAACAACACCGTGTTGTTCAAGGATACTGGCTTCTAGTAAGGTAAAATTACCGCTGCGGCCGAATCCGCGCGGAAAGTTTTGATCATCATAAAACTGACGTTGGCTTACAAATGCTTGGCGAAGTAGTGAAATATCATTGCTCATGGCTGTTTCCTCATACCCTATTTTCAAGCTGGAGTATGGATCAAGTTGCGCAATTTATTAAACAAAAAATTTTTATCGTGAGGATAAATAATTGGATATAGATTTATTGAAAACCTTTGTCGAAGTGGTACGTACTCGTCACTTTGGTAAAGCGGCTGAAAACCTTTACATTACGCAGTCTGCGGTGAGTTTTCGAATTCGTCAATTAGAACAAGGACTAGGGGTTAATTTATTTATTCGCCAACGTAATAACATCCAATTGACTGCACCAGGGGAGCGCTTATTACCCCATGCGCAAATGATTATTACTGGTATGCAACGGGCTAAAGTCGATGTTGCTCTTGCGGATAATATGCATAAGCAAGTGAGTTTAGCAGGGACGCCTAATATTTGGGATGCTTTTTTACAGTTTGGTATCACTAATATTGTTTCTGCAATGCCAGGGGTATCGCTGGTGGCTGAAGTTAAAGCACAACAAGAAAGCACACGGTTATTATTAGAGCGCACCTTAGACCTAGCTATTTTATTTGATCCACCAAAAGTGGATGAATTAGTAGTTGAGCGTATTTGCACCTTGCCAATTATACCTATCAGTGCATTTGAAGGAGCTGCGAATGAAAACTTTTTTGATAATCAATATGTCTATGTTGACTGGGGAACTACCTTCTCTCTTTGGCATGCACGGCAATTTACTGGTCACACTCCACCATATTTTCGCACCAGCACAGGACGCATTGCATTAGATTTGATACTACAATGTGGAGGTAGTGCATTTATTCCTGAAGTTTTAGCGAAAAGCCATATAGATAAAGGGGAGCTACATCGAGTGTCTGATGTGGAACATACTTCTCGGGATATTTTTGTCGCTTATCACAGAGATAATGAACAAAAACCCTTGCTTGAGACGTTGGTTAATTTATTACTGGAATTAACACCAACAATAAGCAGTGAATTTAGTGCTAAGTAAGCTATATATGACAGTTTTATGTTGATTTGATGTCTTTTGTTGTTCCTTTTTATGAATAATATGAGTCATAAATGTTTCTGTTGTAATATTTCTGTCATTTACCACAGGCAAAATGCAGCGAATTAAAAATTAGTCTGTTGCGTTTATTGAGGAAATAATATGAAATTTGCAAAGTCGAGCTTATTACTAGCTGTGTTAAGTGGTTTATCTTTTTCTGCGTTTGCTGATGTTGATGTGTATGGTAAAGCGAATGTATCTGTGCAATCTTCGGATGACGGTGAAGGGTCATTCAGCGAAATTAAAAGCAATGCATCGCGAATTGGTTTTAAAGGTTCTGAAAACATCAGTGATGGCTTAGAAGCTATTTATAAGTTCGAATTTCAAGTTAATGTTTCTGATGATTCAAAAGACACGGTTACATCACGTAATCAATACGTTGGTTTAAAAGGTGGATTTGGTCAATTAGTGATTGGCCGTAATGATACTGCTTTAAAGCAATCACAAGGAAAGTTGGATTTATTTGATAACCTTGAAGGTGATATCAAAAATTTATTTAAAGGTGAAAACCGACTTAGTGATACGGTTACTTATTCATCAAAGGATTTAAGTGGCTTTAAAGTGCTTGCAACTTACGTTGCAGAAAAAGACAGTGAAGGCGATAGCGGTTATTCATTAGCACTTACTTATGGCGATGCTGGACTGAAGAAAAGCAATGTTTATGCATCAGTTGCTGCCGACAGTGAAGTTAATGGTTATGATGTTGTACGCGCTACCGTGCAAGGGAAAGTAGCTGATTTTAAACTAGGTGCAATGTACCAAAGCCAAGAAAAAGTGGATGGTAGCGGTGATGCCGATGGTTATTTAGTTAATGCGGCTTACACCCTTGATAGCAATACATTTAAAGTTCAATACCAAGTAATGGATTTTGATGCGGGTGATAAAAAGTCTGCCATCTCTGCAGGTGTTGATCACTCATTGAGCAAAAACACCACGTTATTTGCCTTCTACACTAATTTTGATATGGACAGCAATGTTGATCAAGATTACTTAGGTGTTGGCATGGAATACAAGTTTTAGTCTTTAGACCGTTGAAAAAGCCTTACTTATTGCTGTAAGGTTTTTTACTATTAAGCTTGTGCATACACTGATTTACCCGCAAGCCAGCGATTGATTAGTTGTTCTACTTGTTCAGGATACTGGCGGAGCATTTGTAGTGCGATAGGTCTGACTAAGTTGAGTGTGTGCTTATCTCTGGTTAAGTCAGCAATTTTAAATTCCGCTAAGCCTGTTTGTTTAGTGCCGAGCACTTCACCTGGACCACGAATTTCCAAATCACGTTCTGCAATTACAAAACCATCATTGCTATCTCTTAGAACAGCCAAACGTTTTTGTGCAGTATGAGACAGCGGTGCGTGGTATAAAAGCACACAATGGGATGCGATTGCACCACGACCAACTCGACCACGTAACTGATGTAATTGTGCAAGGCCAAGCCGTTCAGGATTTTCAATGATGATCAAACTGGCATTCGGCACATCTACACCGACTTCAATGACCGTTGTCGCTACTAATATATGAATCTTTCCAGCTTTGAACTCGCTCATAATAGCTTGCTTTTCTGCTGCTTTCATACGGCCATGAACTAATCCTATAGTTAACTCTGGCAGTGCATGAGTTAATTGCAGTGCGCTATCTTCTGCTGCTTGGCATTGCAATGCTTCCGATTCATCAATTAAGGTGCATACCCAATATACTTGACGACCTTGCTCGGTACAGGCTGTTTTTACACGAGCAATAATTTCATCACGACGCGTATCAGGTAGTGCAATGGTTTTAATTGGGGTACGTCCTGGTGGCAACTCATCAATCACGGACGTTTCTAAATCGGCATAAGCTGTCATCGCCAGTGTACGTGGGATCGGTGTTGCTGTCATAACCAGTTGATGGGGATAGCAATCACCAAAACGGCCTTTTTCTCGTAGCGATAAGCGCTGATGGACGCCAAAGCGGTGTTGTTCGTCAATAATAATAAGCACTAGGTTATTAAATGTTACTTGTTCTTGAAATAACGCATGAGTCCCAACAATCATTTGCGCTTCACCTGATGCTATTTTTTCAAGCGTTGCGCTGCGTTCTTTTCCTTTGGTTTTACCACCGAGCCATGCTGTAGTTATACCTAAAGCCGTAAACCAATTTTCGAAAGTAATGCCATGTTGTTCTGACAGAATTTCGGTGGGTGCCATTAATGCCACCTGATAGCCCTGTGCGATAGCTGTTAAGGCGCTCAGTGCCGCAACCAGGGTTTTACCTGAGCCAACATCGCCTTGTACTAAGCGCATCATTGGATAAGGAGACTGCAAATCGTTTTTTATTTCAGCGACGACTTTGTTTTGCGCGTTGGTTGGAGCAAAGGGGAGCTGCGCTAAAAAGTCATGCTCCAGATGATTAATAGGGTTCAGAGCAACTGCTTTTACTTGCTGTCCTTGTTGACGTAATTTTAATAAGCTCAAATTTTGCGCCAGTAACTCTTCAAACACTAAACGTTGTTGAGCCGGGTGCAGGCCTTGCTCTAATGCGGTGATATCTACATCATTAGCGGGGCGATGTAAAAGTAGCAGTGCTTGAGTTAAATCCATACCAGCGTGTTGGAATTGCACTGGCAATAACTCTTCTACCTGATATTTTTCAAGTAATGCAATCGCCTGATCACTTAATGCACGGATCGACAGTTGTTTTAACCCTTCCGTTGTCGAGTAAACAGGCGTTAGTGTGGTTGCTGTTGGTTGTTCGCTCGGTGTATCGCTGAGGCTGTATTCAGGATGAGTCATTTCATAACCGACTCTGCCACGTCGTACCTCGCCAAAACAGCGGATCACCTTACCGCTACTTAAGGTATTCTTTTGTGCTGCAGTAAAATTAAAAAATCGCAGGGTGAGTCGTCCAGTACCATCGTTAACTTGGCAAACGAGCATTTTACGTTTACCAAAGGTAATTTGGCTGGTTTCTATGGTGGCTTCAATACTGACATGACTATGCACAGCTAAATCACTGATAGCATAAATACGGGTGCGGTCTTCATATCGAAGCGGTAGATGAAAGAGCATATCTTGCACTGTGCTAATGCCGAGTTTTTTTAGCCGCTCGGCCATCTTTGGACCAACGCCTTTGAGGTCAGTGATTGGGTAGCGGCTTAAAGTTGGCTTTGACACAATACGCTCAAATCTTTCATTTTTAGATACTTTTTAGTTTACGTGCGAACAGGCCTGTCATCAAGCATGTTTTAATTTGTGCCAAAACTCATCATCAGCGATGATTTCACCATTTTCATCGAGGGCTGGATAGGGTTGCGATTTTTCTTTGCATTTTTGTGCAATGATTGGATGGCAACCTTCAAATAACATCTTATGTTTTATGCTCTCATCCAGCATAGTGCGCTCATATAAGCCGGCTTGCAGGCGTTGGTTTTGTGCCTCAAATAATATCAGTGCAGCGGCCACAGACACATTCAGAGACTGCGCCATACCTTGCATTGGAATAATAATGTTTTTATCTGCGTGGGCAAGCGCTTGTGGAGAGATCCCGGTTTTTTCTTGGCCGACAATAATGGCTGTTGGCAGAGTATAATCAATCTCACGGTAGTCAACAGCATCAGGGCATAAGTTAGTAGCGAGTATTTGTACTTGCGGATTATGCAGGCGCATCATAGCCACAGCGCTGTCGATATCTTTATGTAAGTGAGTTGCGATCCAATTTTTACTGCCCCCAGAGGTATTATTGGTGAGCCATTTTTGGTTTTGTGGCCATACTGCATGAACATTATGGCAACCCACAGCATCAGCGCTGCGAACAATTGCAGACAAGTTATGGTGTTTGTGCACATCTTCTAAGCACACGGTTAAATCGGTTTGACGACGATCTAGTACGTGTTTAATGCGATGATAGCGGGTGTTTTCCATTTTTAGCCTTGTCTGAACTCATAAAATTGCCGCTATTATACGGGAATTAACGTCTTAAGGCATTACTGAGCGGCTAATTGGGTTTTGCAGTGATATTAGCGTTTCGGTTGACTGAATAGCTTCGATAGCTTGAATCTTATTGATCAATACATCTTGTAAATGATCAATTGAACGGGTCATTACCTTAATAAAAATACTGTAGTTACCGGTTGTGTAATAAGCCTCAACGACTTCTTCAAGTTCCTTTAGATGCAATAAGGTTTGTGGGTAGTCTCGAGCATTATTGAGGTTGATGCCAATAAAACAACATACATCGTAGCCTAACTGCTTGGCATTGACGCTAACTTGGGTGCCTGTAATGATCCCGGCTTGTTTCATTTTTTCAATCCGTACATGAATTGTACCTGCGCTAACGGCGAACCGTTTGGCTAATTCTGCATAGGCTGTGCGGGCATTATCCATTAATGCGTGGAGGATCTGTTTATCAAGATTATCGATTTGATAATTTTCCATATAAATATCATCTTTAAATTGTTGAATCATCATTTTTTATACCACTAAATTAATCAAATTAATATGGTAAAGGTGTTTTTGTTATTGGTTATTGAATTAAAGTGCAAAATGATTGAGGATTGCTTTAACGACATGGTTGCTCATAGTGCAATCATGCATTTATGCAAGTAACAATAACTGGGAATGAGGCCAATTATTATGAGTTCACACTTTGTCCAGCAACAGCTGCAAATTAGTAAAGTTAAACAGTATTTTTCACACCAGCTAGAACAACAGCTAGGGTTAATTGAAGTACAAGCGCCTATTTTGGCTAAAGTAGGCGATGGTATCCAAGATAACCTAAGTGGCACTGAAAATGCGGTTGCGGTAAAAGTTAAAACTATTCCAGCGAGTCAATTTGAAGTGGTTCACTCTTTGGCAAAATGGAAGCGAAAAACACTAGCTGAGCACGGCTTTGCAATTGGTGAAGGTTTATACACACATATGAAAGCGTTGCGCCCGGATGAAGAGTCATTAAGCCCCATCCATTCTGTTTATGTTGATCAGTGGGATTGGGAGAAAGTAATTTGTGCCAGTTCTGAGCGCTCTCTTGATAAGTTAAAAGAAACAGTACAAGCCTTGTATAAAGGCTTAAAAGCAACCGAGCAATTTGTTGCTGATGAATTTGGTATATCACCATTTTTACCCGCTGATATTACTTTTGTACACAGTGAACAGTTACGTCAAATGTACCCTGATTTTACCGCCAAGCAGCGCGAAAAAGCGATTACACAAGAATATGGTGCGGTGTTTTTGATAGGCATTGGTGGGGCATTAGCCGATGGTAAGATTCATGATGTACGCGCACCTGACTACGATGATTGGTCGACTCAGACTTGCGAGCAATACAGTGGCTTAAATGGTGATATTTTACTGTGGAACCCTGTGCTTGAAGATGCTTTTGAAATTTCATCAATGGGTATTCGCGTATCACCAGAAGCATTAGTTGCACAGCTTGCAATTACCGGTGACCAAGCTCGTTTAGAATTTGATTGGCATAAGCAACTACTAGCTAAACAATTACCACAGACAATAGGTGGTGGCATTGGTCAATCTCGATTGGCGATGTTGTTATTACAAAAACCTCACATCGGTCAAGTACAAGTAAGTGTATGGCCGGAGGAGTTAAAACAACAAGTGGCTGGTATTTTATAACGTAGACGAGAGAATAGAGATTATCTGCTGTTAGTCTCTATCTGCTTGCGATCAACTGGTTTTAAATTCAATCTCTATTTTTCCTTCTTGCAGTTTTACGTTACAAGGAGGATAGCTGCGATTTGTTCTTAATACTTTATCGAAAATGTGGATTTCTACCCCAGAATGCAATTTTTTATTGACCGCTAAATTAGCATTATCAAGTAGTTCATATAGACTTTGTTCTAGCGTTGTTAGGCGTTTTTCTAGCTGCTCTGCTTGTTGGCAATAATGTTGCTGAGTAGCTCCTATTTTAGCGAGCAATAGTTTTTTCTTATCTAAATCTTTTACTAAATCGGCCTTTTCTAGCGTTGCTTGCAGGGTGTCTAATTGCTCATCGGTTTTAGCTAATTCTTTAAGGCATTCATCGGTTTCAGTAGTAACAGACTTTCCTGAGGCAACCATGTTTATGAGCATTTTAGCGCCAGATTCATTACCAATTTCACCAGCGATAATCATTCCGGCATCCAGGATCTCGCCACCAAATAACTTCCCTTGTGGATTGTCTGCTTGGCCTATCTGTAAAAGCTTAGTCGCTTTCATTGCGCAGTGGCTAGCTTGGCGCTCAATAAAAATATTATTACCTTCAAGGTAGCTATATTGGGAGTGAGATAAATGAATATCACCGTTACAAATAATTTTGCACGAAAGTGTTTTATCATCTAGCTGGTGGCCAATCACACCTTGTTTAATGGTGATATTACCTTGCGCTGTCAGCTCTCCGGATTCAACCGTGCCCATCACAGTTATATCGCCTTTCGCGGTTACTTTCATGCCAGGCTCTATATTATGAGTGACAATAATGCTGCCATCAAAGTTTATATGGCCGCTTTTAACTGTGACATCGCCAATCGTAAAAATATCATCAACGCGCATACCATTTTGTATTTCGACTGGTACGCCCGCAATACTTGAGATTAATTCAAGAGGATTAGTTTTTGATATTTCACTGCCCTCACCAGCAACTAGCGGGCTACTTTCTCCTGCTTTTGCCGGAAGGACATCGCCTTTTACGGTAAAACCTTCTTTACCAGGGGTTGCGGGTTGCTGTCGAACTAATAATGTACCGGGTTCAACACTTGCTAACTTGCCAAAGTCGCGCATATCGACAGTGCCATCTTCGCGCAGTTTCGGGGTATGCAAACGCTCTTTTAAAGTTAATACTTGAGGGAGTAATTTTGATGATTTGCCGTCTTCTGGTAAGCGACCTTTAGCGAGGATACCTTTAACGGTAGTGCCAGCGGGTAATTCAAATTGTTTTTGTAGCAGCTGCTCTAAAAATGCTTGTTTGTAGCCCCGAGCAACCCCAGCTTTGATCAGCTGCTGTTTCGCTTGATCAAGGGCCAAAACTTTGCCACCTTGTGCGAGTGTGAGTTCGCCTGTTGCTAACATTTTATCATCACTGAGTGTAACAGTTAGTGTGGCGTCATGCTTACTGGCAACCACTAAACTACGTTCGCTACTAGGCTCTTTAAAAAAAGCATTGATAGCATCATAGTCTATGCGACATTCACAGAATGTTGATTTTTCTAGAGCCTCAATAACAAAAGCGGCACTAGGCGGCGAATGTTCTATAACATCGAGTAGTACATTACCGTTATGAGCAAGCTTAAACACGGATCATCCTTTTACAACACTTAAGTTAAAGGTTTTTATAATTATATAAAGATAGAGTGCTAGAGATTTGAATAACTGTCAAGAAGATCGAGGAAAAGGGGACTGATGAGTTAATACACCTAAGTATAAATACTTAGGTGTATTGCTGTAAGCTTAATTTGTTGAAGGCAATTCCATAATACCGTCAATTTCAACTTGCACGTTTTTTGGTAATGCGCGCACGCCAATTGCTGCTCGGGCAGGATAAGGTGCTTTGAAGTATTGGCTCATTACTTCATTTACCGTCGCAAAGTTAGATAGATCAGTTAAATAGATATTAACTTTTACCAAGTCTTGGATGTTGCCACCGGCTTCTTCACATACCGCACTAATATTTTTAAATACTTGATGTGTTTGTTCTGCGAAATCTTCAGAGATCACTTCCATCGTTGCGGGAACTAATGGAATTTGACCCGATAAGTAAACTGCTGTACCAACTTTTACTGCTTGGCTATAAGTGCCGATGGCAGCAGGTGCTAGATCCGTAGAAATAAATGCTTTATTCATGATTTTCCTATATTATTTTTTACGATAGACTTTTTGCACATCAGGCATTACGCGAATGCGGCGCATGATATTAGCAACATGGACACGGTTTTTCACGGTGATCCCTAAATCTATCACGTATAAATTACTTTCTTTTTCATCTGTGGCTATTTCTATTATGTTTGCTTGAGTTGTAGCAATTACATTGGTTAATTTTGCAAGCGCACCTTGGTGGTTTATAATTTCCACACGCAGTGCTGCAATATATTCTTTTTCTGGATTATCATCCCATTTCACAACCAAGTATTTTGAGCGCTCATTTTCCCAGCCGCGAATATTTTTACATTCTTGGCGGTGAACCGTGATGCCTTTACCTTGGCTTATATGTGCGGTGATAGCATCCCCTGGCACTGGTCGACAACATTTAGAATAATTAACTAGCATGCCTTCAGTACCAATAATGGTCGCTTTAGCATTTTTAGTCATATCGCCTAAATCATCATTGTCATTTTGCAGTAAGCGGCGTGCGATCAGCATGCTCATTAAATTACCGCAGCCAATTTCAACTAATAGCTCTAATACAGTATTGAGTTCATGTTCTGCTAATACGCGACTAATATTTTCGTCAGGCAGATCATCGAACTTCGTTTCACCTAAAGCAGAGTCGAGTAAGCGACGGCCAAGTAATAAAGCTTCTTCATGATGTTGGCTCCTCAGGTAATTGCGAATTCCTAAACGTGCTTTACCGGTAACAATAAAGTTTAACCACGTTGCGTTAGGGTGCGCACCTGAGCTGGTAATCACTTCAACTGTTTGACCCGTATCTAATGCTTTACTTAACGGATGAGGTTTACGGTTAACGCGTGCACCCACACAGGTATTACCAACATCGGTATGGACCGCGTATGCAAAATCAACGGCGGTTGCACCCATAGGTAACTCGACTATGCGACCATCAGGAGTGAACACGTAAATTTCTTCTGGGAATAGCTCTGTTTTAACGTTTTCAACAAATTCAAATGATGAGCCTGCGCTTTGTTGTAATTCCAACAAACTTTGCATCCACTGACGTGCCCGTTGTTGTGCAGTGTGGCCTGCGTTATCACCGGATTTTTTATACATCCAATGAGCAGCAACTCCTTTATCTGCCATGTGATCCATATCGTGAGTACGGATCTGGATCTCAACAGGGATCCCATGAGGACCAACTAATGAGGTATGCAACGATTGATAACCATTAGTTTTAGGTACTGCTATATAATCTTTAAAGCGAGTTTCGATTGGTTTATATAAATTATGGGCAACGCCAAGTACCCGATAGCAGATATCCATTGAATCAACTGCAATTCTAAATGCGTAGATATCCATGACTTCATTAAACAGTAACTCTTTATTAAGCATTTTTTTATAAATACTATATAAATGTTTTTCGCGCCCAGAAACAGTGGCTGTAATGCCAGCTTCTTCAAGGCGTGCTGTTATCTCGGTTTGGATATTTGAAATGACTTCTTTGCGATTGCCGCGCGCTTTGGCAACTTCTGACTTTAAAGCGCGATGACGCATCGGGTAGAGGGCTTGAAAACCTAAATCCTCTAACTCATTTTTAATATCGTGAATACCTAAACGATTAGCAATCGGCGCATAAATCTCTAACGTTTCGCGGGCAATACGTCGACGTTTGTCAGGACGTAATGCTCCAAGAGTGCGCATATTATGAGTACGATCAGCAAGTTTGATTAAAATAACACGAATATCTTGTGTCATTGCCATAATCATTTTTCGATAGTTTTCAGCTTGGAATTCTTTTTTATCTTTAAAGCTGAGCTTATCAAGTTTGCTTACGCCCTCAACTAATTCTGCGACTGTCTCGCCAAAAATTTCGGCTAAATCTTGTTGGCTAAAGTCGGTGTCTTCAATCACATCATGCATTAATGCAGCCATTAACGTTTCGTGATCTAAATGCATACCAGCCAGAATTTGGCTTACTTCAACAGGGTGAGTAATGTAAGGTTCGCCACTTGAGCGAGTTTGACCCTCATGGGCCTCTCGGGCTACCACATAGGCTTTTTGTACCAGCTCTACATCAGCAGCAGGTAAGTATTCTGATATTTTCTTTTTTAGACCTTCAAAAAGATACATTCACACTCCAATGTTCTCGTGAAGCAAATAGGTAACGGTATGTTAAGAATATACGATGAAAAGAAGGGATTGCCAACGGCTAGAATAGAAATACTATACCGTTGGCTAAATCAGACAAGGAAGTCAGATTATTGGTTGCCGCCTACAATAGCTGCAACTGCAGCCATTTCAGCCGCCTCTTGATGTTGTTGCTCTTCACGATCAATAAGATCCATTGATGAGCTATCTACTAAACCAAGTTCAATTTCACGTAAAGCAACAACCGTTGGTTTATCGTTTTCAGGATCAACCAGTGGCTTTTTACCACCGACCGCGATTTGACGGGCACGACGGGCCGCAACTAAAATTAAATCAAAACGATTACCAATTGCATCTACTGCATCTTCAACAGTTACGCGAGCCATCTTAGCACTCCAAATAAATTTTTAAGCAAAGACGTAGTTTACTGCACCGAGTCAGATTCGCCAATAGCTTGTGGTTAATTTAAACAAATAAAATACTTACTGAACCCAAATTAGGATTTAACGCAGTAAGTCTACGAGTAAATCTTGATGGCGAATAGCTTGGCTTTGTAGCGATAAGCGTTTTGCCAATACGATCGTCTCAATTTCCTTCAGCGCAGTTGCAAAATCATCGTTAACCACGACATAGTCATATTCATTGTAATGAGACGTTTCAGATTGTGCTTTTGCCATGCGACCAGCAATGATTTCTTGTGAATCTTGGCCGCGATTATTTAAGCGCGCTTCAAGCTCAAATTTTGACGGTGGTAGGATAAAAATGGTTTCAACATCAGCGACCAGATCACGAACTTGACGTGCACCTTGCCAATCAATATCTAAAAATACATCAATACCTGCTGCAAGCTGCTCTTCAATTGCTTGCTTTGATGTACCGTAGTAATTATCGAACACTTGCGCCCATTCAAAAAAATCATTCTTTTCAATTAATGATTTGAATTCATCAACATTTACAAAGTGGTAATGCACGCCATTTGCTTCGCCCGGACGAGGCGAGCGAGTAGTATGCGATACAGATACTTTCATATCATTATACTTAGTTAACAATGCATTGATTAAGCTGGATTTACCCGCACCAGATGGTGCCGATAAAATAAATAAGTTTCCGCGAGTTTGCGTCATTACTTTGCTCTCTACTAAAAATAAATAGGCTTGAGTTACAAGTAACTCAAGCCTTAGATAACACCATTATACTTTAATAACCAAACACTGCTCAAGTTGAGCCAAGAAACACTTACTCAATATTCTGGATCTGTTTATCGATAAAATTTAAATGGAGTCAGGATTATCAGAGTCTGCAAGCTGTTTTTGACCCGTTTAAAAATCCTTATACTCACCAGTGTACTCACCATAAAGAAATCGAAAAAAATTTATGAAAAAAATTAAAAAATGCTCAATTTTTAACTGGGAAAGTTGGGATATGGGAGACATAGCTAACTATCTGTATCAATACAAACACAAAATAGTGAGTTCAAAGAGACATTCACAGACAACAAGCAACCATCACGAGTGATCCAAAATTGTAACTCACTGTCTGCTTTAACCAGGTAACATTTATCGCTAGACCGAATGTGTTTAAGAGTAGTACGTTCAATAGGTTTTGCCGATTTTGAACAGCAAACTCTACTTTTTTAGCCCTGTTTACAAAGTCTATAGATTTCATATAAGCCCCTTTCGCTATGAGGTTGGTAAGTTTTAGGCGCTTGCCGCCTAAAGGCGCGCCATACCTCATGGCCAACATGGACTACGTAGAGAAAAGCCAGTCAAGCTAGAAATCGCCCGAAGGGTTGCGAAGCAAGGGGGCCCCACTTGTGGGGTTCCGATTTATGGCTTGATGGGGTTTGAACGGAGTGGTTTAGGGCTTTGAATTTAATTATGTCATTTCAGCTTAAAAAATTGCTTCTTAACTATCGGGTGTTACTCTAATGACAGTTAACATAATGAGCTATTTCAAAAGGCTTATGGATATATAAGAGCATTATTAGGAAGTAAAAATGCCATGGACAAATGAGCATATTCAGTGGCTCCAAGACACTGGTCAAACACTGACACTTCAGTGTGGCAAACAAGCAAAAGTTTATCGATTTCATCATGATGTTAATGACCAAGTGAAAATGGCCGCTTGGGCAAAGCATTATAGAAACCATTACTGTAGTGATGCTCAGATCGACATGCTAAAAGCTCCCGGACAGTCTCGCACTGAATACCTGCTAGAAATGAAGTTTCCCAATCAAACAGTAGCACCTGGTCCGAGTATTCGAGCGGGGGATTTTGCCGAAATTCTCGTCGCAGATTATTTGACGTTTTTACATGGTTATAAAGTTCCGAGAACTCGATATGACCGTAAAGGTGTACCAAATGAATCGACCAAGGGATCTGATGTTCTAGCCTTTAAACAGGTTGATGGAAAGCCGAGCGATGACGAGCTCCTAGTTTATGAAGTCAAAGCTAAATTAAGTTCAGGCGCTAAGTCTATGCTTCAAGAAGCGGTTGACCATTCTGCAAAGGACCATTTGCGTTTAGCTGAGTCACTAAATGGTATTAAGCAGCGGATGATAGACCGTAATGAGCCTGATGGTGTAGGGATGATAAATCGATTTCAGGATTCAGTTAACCAACCGTATAGACTAAGATTTGGTGCAGCAGCAGTGTGTTCCGATAGTGCATATGATGGCACTTTACTTGCGAGTGCTGATACATCACAACATCCGCACTCGGGTGATCTTGAATTGCTAGCGATTCAAGGTCATGAATTGATGTCGTTAGCCCACGCACTTTATGAGAGGGCTGCCCATGAAGTTTGAAAATAAATCCCTCAAGCTTTTATCGATAACTAAATCGAAAGCCAAAATGTACGAATTTGGTTTGGATGAAGAACATCATATTCATCTACTAGAGTCACCAAATGAATTGCTTCTTATGACTATCGCAATACTTGGTGACTTATGCCGGGAAGAGTTGTCTGAAGAGGTTAATCCTGAATATATTGAGCAACGTCGGCTAGAGCTAAGAAGCGCAGCTAGATACTTTGATGCGCTTGTAGGGTCAAAGTTGCAATCAAACTATGATTATTACCTGTGCTTGCTGGGGTCTGCATCCTATTACTTAGCAGATATGCCTGGTAGTGCAGCAGTATTAGCGGAAAAAACTCGGCAAAGAGAGCTCCTTACTGAATCGGGACTAGAAAACATCTTAAGTTGGTTGTTACTTGGGCAGAAAGGGCCTCAATTGTATGGAGAGGGGGCCCCAATTCAGGAGGTCATTCAAAGCTTCTACACTGCTATGGCAATGTACATAAGCGGTAAGGCATCGGCACCTAAATTAAACGAATATCAAGTTGTCATTCGCCGATTAGTGAGTGAAATAAGGACATTTTTCCATTCAAATGGCACAGATCGAGAGTTACTCATAGCGGATATCATCGCTTCGATAGTAATGAGGAAACTAAATAATTCATCGATTAATTTACTACCGGCCTATTCTGACCTACCGTTAAAACAATGGTTAACAGCCCTTTCCAAAGAGACCTTTATAAATGAGTTATGGCCTGCGCAACGCTTACTAGGTGAAGCCGGGGTGTTCAAAGGAACATCTGCTGTAGTGCAACTACCAACAAGTGCTGGGAAGACTAAATCAGCTGAATTGGTTATTCGCTCTGCTTTTTTATCAGAACGAGCATCGACAGCCATTATTATCGCTCCTTTTAGATCGTTGTGTAGAGAAATTACTGACTCGCTGAACGCAGCGTTTAAAGACGAGGAAGTGTTAGTTAACCAGCTAAACGATGTTCCGCAGATAGATGAATTTGATATTGCCCTATTTTCTCAACTATTTGAAACTAATGAAGCGATAACTCCTTCACCTTCTATTGTTGTTGCTACCCCGGAAAAGCTAGTTTATTTGCTTCGCCATAAGCCTGAATTGGCAGAGGCTATCTCACTGGTTATTTACGACGAAGGACATCAATTTGATACAGGCTCTCGAGGAGTAACTTATGAACTTCTTCTGACGAGCCTGAAGCAAAAACTGCGGTCTGATACGCAGCACCTACTTATTTCAGCAGTACTATCTAATGCAGCGTCAATAGGTGACTGGTTATATGCTGGCGAAGGTGAGGTGGTTAATGGTGCAGAATGTTTATCAACTGAGCGCAGTGTAGCGTTTAGTAGCTGGCGAACTGGGCTTGGCCAATTTCACTACGTTGAGCCGCTGAACCCTAATTCAGAAGAGTTCTTCGTCCCTAGAGTATTAGCATCATTACCCATACCCTTACAGGGGAATGAGACTGTTCAGAGATTTTTCCCACCGAGAGATGATAAATCATTAGTTGCAGCTTACCTTGGAATTAAACTGTCACAACATGGACCAGTAGCTGTATTTTGTGGGCAAAAAAGTTCCGTTATTAAAATATGTCGTGAGGTAATTAAACCTCTCGATAGAGTTGAGGAGCTTCGTGCTCCAATAGTTAATAGCAATCGGAAAGAAATTGAAAAAATAGGACACTTGGCAAAGCTGCATCTGGGCGCCTCGTCTGTAATAACCAAAGCGATTCAGCAAGGCATACTTCCTCACAGTTCCAATATCCCAAACGGTTTGCGTATTTCAGTTGAGTCCGCCATGGATAAAGGATTTGGTCAATGTGTTATTTGTACGTCAACCTTAGCTCAAGGTGTAAACCTGCCAATTAAATACTTGGTAGTGTCGGGGGTTTTTCAAGGGGAAAAGCTCATTTCAACGCGCGATTTTCACAATCTTTTAGGTAGAGCTGGAAGAGCCGGGAAACATACAGAGGGAAGTATTATTTTTGCGGATACGGAACTATTTGATCAAAGGCGAACTAGAAAAAGACGGCAGTGGGACCAGGTTGGTGCGTTGCTGGACCCTACAAAATCAGAGCACTGTACTAGTAGCCTTTTGACCTTAGTACAGCCATTTCACGATGACCCTTATAATGTTGATCCAATTAAATTTTTGGAGTCACCTGAAAAGTACAAACAGCTTTGCTTAAAGGGCGCAACCCAGCAAAATTTAGATATATCTTCCTTAATAAAGCAAATGGAGTATCGGCTTGGTTTCATCAAGAGTTTAGAGAGTTTCCTGTTGGCAAATAGCAGTGATGACACTCTTACTGAAGAAGCGCTGGCCGAGCTTTCGACTGATACTTTTGCCTATTCACTTGCAAACAATGATGAAAAGAAAAGATTAAAAACGGTATTTACTATTGTTGCAGAGCGAGTCCGCGATATAGCCCCAGAGAAACGTGCTTTTTATGGGAAAGCTCTTTTAGGTATTAAAGAGCTTGAAAAGCTAGAAACATGGTTAAATGAAAATATTGAGGTTCTGGAGGAAGAGCATTCACTAGAAAAATTATTAGAAATTATTTGGCCGGTTATTGAAGATTTAGGGATGGATAACAATCTAGGCAAGCTTTTAGGTGAAGGGGCAGGGCTTTTTATCGCACGTCTATGGTGCTCTGGAATCTCTTACCAAGAAATACTGCGTCAGTCAGTACAAAATGGCTTTAAGTTTAAAGCGAATACACAACAGCGAAGACTAAAAATGGAAAATATCATAGAGATATGTGACAGCTGTTTAGGATATGACGCGATGTTATTAGTTGGTGCTTGCGCGGATTTGCTAGAAAGCATTTATGCAATTCCTGATACTTCAGATTCATTTAGGAGGTTGCAAGCTTCATTAAGAGTTGGCTTAGATGATGAGTTAGAGAAATGGCTTTATTCAAAGGGATTAGCTGATCGTATCATTGCCAGAGATATTGGTAATATAATTCGCAATACTGAGCAATCAATTGAATCTTTTGATACATCAGTGTTCGAAAAATTTAGAGATAGGATTTCTGAAAGGTTAAATCACTACCCATCGGTGTTTCATGATGCTGTATATGGTTAATAGATTACAGGTTTTAAAAAGCAGCTGCACACCTTTGTCGCCTTGACAGTATCTAAGGCCGCGTACCTATCTAGATACGACTATCCTTTGAGACGGTAGATGCTAAAAACCCTAAAAGCATCTACTAGGATTGTTCACCTCTTGGGCAACGCCCGGTTGTACCAATAGCCATACGGCCACCTAGGTAGAGGTCGTCTGTAAAGTAGACGGGGCTGGTGTGCAGCCACTAATTTGAACTATAACTGACCTTCCTACATTGTGCGTCAGAAAAACACCCCTAAGTTTTCCCCGGTTTTTTTAAGGCGGATTGGCAACGAGTCGTCCCTACTCGAAAGAGGTAGGGACGACTCGCAGAGTCGCCCATCGAGGCCACTGCTCATGATGCCTCGATACCCAATCCGCCTTGAAAAATTGCAGGGCCAGAAGAGGGATGGAGATTTGAGCGCTTCAAAAAAATGTTGCAATCTCTGATCACTGTGATAATTTTAATTATGAACTAGCTCGAAATGAGCACAAAGAAAAAGGGCGTATTCACTGCCCGCAACACGTTCCTGAGGAGCTGCATTCGCAGCATTATGGGTCACACGACCACCCCACTATAAACAACACAAATATAAACCACAGTAGTTCGCGCTGTATTTCAGCAGAAATCACACGGCTCAGCTTTGTTGCTTTAGACCAGTTAGCCTTTATGCCTTATGACAATATGCTCGGTTACGCACCGTTCATATGGCTTTAAAACTTACCTATTTTGGCATTTCGCCCCCTGGTCTTCGGTTTGGTGTTTTTCTCAATACTTTCAAAATTACTTTTTAAATTAATGAGGAACATGAAATGAGCCAATTAGGATATCGACTTCATCAAATGGTGAACGTCACACACCGAGAAAGTAGCTTTAGCACTAGAGCTACAAGAAGCAAAGTTTTAAACCTTGCAGCAGCACAGCTACTTAGCCATGGTTATAGATTAAGAGATCCATCAGGTCTAAAAACCAAACATATCAATCACCTTGTAACGCGTTGGCAAGATGAAGGTTTAGCACCAAAAACGATTAAAAACAGAATGGCCGCCTTGCGTTGGATTGCCGAAAAAATAGGTAAACCTAATATCTGTTCACGTAGTAATGATGATTACGGCATTCCAAGAGTTCGCAACAATCCCATTGGCAAGTCAAAAACGTTAGACATGGATAAGCATGCCAAGATCAAAAGTGACCTAATCAAGCTTTCCCTGCGTTTGCAGCAAGAGTTTGGGCTTAGAAAAGAGGAGTGTATGAAATTCAGCTTATCCTATGCTTTGATAGATGCTAACACTCTGCAAATAAAAGGCTCATGGGCTAAGGGTGGCAAATACCGCAAAATTCCGATCTTAAAAGAATCTCAACGACAGCTCATACGTGATATTGGTGCCGTTACTAAAGGCGCACTTATCGAACCTGACAAAAACTATAAGTCACAAATGGAACAGTACGACCGCGAAACAATTCGAGTTGGATTAAATAAAAATCACGGATTACGTCACCATTACGCAAGGGAACGTTATTTAGAGCTTACAGGTTGGAAATGCCCTGCCGACGGTGGCCCGCATAGAAAAGAGCTATCTCCCACTGATTATGAGCATGATACCAAAGTCCGTGAGCAAATTAGCCAAGAGTTAGGTCATGAACGTTTGAAGATAACCTATGCTTACTTGGGCAGTTAAAATTAGGCATGCCTAATTTTGAATGGGCGAATACACTAACATCGCCCTAGTTTATTGATCTACTAACCCTCAGTTTTTACATCCGTTTTTATCGCAGTTGATTTTAGAGTGGGAGTCTACCCAGTGGGTAGCTTCCTTTTTAGTATCAAAACCACATCCTGTTGTTCCACCTTTACTTCCTTTATGAACAATTCCAGTTGGCACATGTTTAACAGCCATAATTCTACTCCATCAGATTGATTTAAAAATTAACGCTTATAAGTTAAGCATTAATAGGATGGCAATAATCGAGTGAAAAGCTAGTTATTTATTCTTATTTTTTGAGAATAATAAAAGTATATATTTTGAATAATTTACTATAACCACATGAAAGTTATTGTTTTTAGTGTTTCAAATTTTAACGTGTGAGACATCTTCTATATTGATTTAAAAGGATTTATTGGCTTAACTAAAAGCAAGCTCAATTATCGTTCGAATTAGGCATGCCTAATTTTAGGAGTATCGTATGTGGAAAAAAGCATTAAAAGTAACAGGTTTGGTAGCACTAGGTGTTGTTGATGTTTTGCTATCAGTTTCTGAAGAAAATGACCAGTTAGATGAATTGGATGATGGTATGGGTAATATTATCGCTGATGGTGAAGAGATGACTCGCGCAGAAGCTGAAGACGTTAAAGCTCGTGGCGAGCTCTACGATACTTATCTATAAATTAGGCATGCCTAATTTTGAAGGAAGAAATGATGACGAGTAAAGAGCTATCGCCTTTTAAGCCTGTATACGATGAGCTCAAGATTCGCTTAGCTGGTATCGAGGCCGATTGTGAACCATTAGGTTTAGAGATTAATCTTCGCAATGAAACGGAAGAAGAGATGTTCATTGATTTAACCACACAAAAAGCATTTGCATTTGATGTTATGAATGAACATGGCGATATTTGGGATATTCGACTAGAACCCTTTTCAAACTTTAAAAGGCGTAGCGCTCAAGTTTTCTTCCCTTTCACAGGTCTTAACCCAACTAAACGGTTGAAAATTAGTAACTGGATTTTAGAGCTTTGCAATTGGGAAGGTAATATCTATTTAGGTAATACAAGACATTAAGGTGTACTTATGACTGATTATGAATGGTTTCAAATGTGGGTGTTAATGGTGCTGGCTATTCGCGCTACTCGGCACTACGACAAACTGAAACATGATCTATTTGAAGCAATTAAAGAGGGGAGAATATAGTTATGGCTCCGTTGCTTACAGGATGCGCCATGGTTCTGGCGTTGGTGATATTTTTTGCTGTTCTATTCCATTTAAATCGCGACAATCTCAATAAATTCGACTGATATCCAATATCTCTAGCGAAAAAATTAGGCATGCTAATTCTTGGCACCCAAAAACATCTGTTTTCTCCTACTTTACGTTAAAATTAAATCCCTGAAATGGGTAAATATTGGCGTTTTTTTAACGCTTAGAAAAACCCCTCGAAAGTAAGGGGGGTTTTTCCGATCCAACCTGTCTCAAACCGTGTCAACCTAACTCTCAATGATTCAAGTAATAAAAATGCGTTGATTTTGAGAGGTAAAACTTATGCTAAAGGCAAAACCCGATGGTATCTACTCCCTTAACAAAGATGGTGAAGAAAGAAAAATATCTGGGCCAATAGAGGTTAAAGCGATTGTCTCTTCCCATGATAAGAGAGATGACTTCGGACGGTTATTAGAGTGGAAAAACTACTTTGGTTTACCAATTCGAGAAGTACTGCCAATGGGAGAAGTTGATGACAATTTTGCAAAAAAATTTAAAAAGAGGCTGCTTCGGTCTGGTTTTCACATCACGCCAGGAAAATACTCGTGGGAATCTCTTTTAGCCTACCTAATCGAAACTCCATGTAATCTGCATGCTTACAGCTCAAGGCAAAGTGGTTGGGTTGATAGGCAATTTGTGACGCCGGATTGGAGTATTGGCCAGTACGATACACCAGCAGTTTATGTTGGTGATTTTGCAGGTGATAGCTTAGTTGAATCCGGCTCATTGTTGGATTGGCAGCAAAATATTGGAAAGTATTGCCGAGGTAATCCAATCATGATTCTTGCTGTATGTACTGCACTTGCGGCTCCTATTATTGGGTGGACTGATTTAGAGAGCTTTGGAATACAAATCGTCGGAAGTTCAAAATCAGGCAAGTCTACGGTGATGAAAGTGGCTGCCAGTATCTATTCAGATCAAACCTATTGGGAGACCTGGAGCTCTACTTCTAACGGTATTGAGTCTATCGCTCGTGCACGTAATAACATGCTACTTTGTCTCGATGAATTTAAGCAGTGCCCCGCACAAGAGATAGGTCAGTTAATTTACCACTTGTGTAATGGCGTATCAAAACTAAGAAGCCAGCAAGATGGCGCCCTAGATAAGCGTTATCGTTGGCGCACAATCTTTCTTAGTACCGGGGAGCTTACCCTTGAAGAGCTTTTGTTAGGCATTAATCAAAGTGTTAGTGCAGGGCAATCAGTCCGGTTAATAGAGGTTCCAGTATTTAGCAAATACGATGCTTTTGAAAATACTCATGAATTTACTTCGGCTAAAGAGTTTGCAGAGTACTTATCAGCTAGCATAGGTAAATACCATGGTACTTTCATTAAATCGTGGGTGGAAGCTCTCTCAAATTTTGATTGCCCAAACAATGAGGTTATTAAAGAGTACAAAGATATTCGGGAGCAGTGGCCTTGGGCAAAAAACATTGAGAGTCAAGCTAATAACGTTTTAGATAAATTTGCGCTGCTAGCTGCCGCGGGGGAAATTGCTATTAATTTAGGGTTGTTGCCGTGGCACTTGGGTGAAGCTAAAGATGCATTAGAACAAGTAGCAACAATTTGGCTAGATGACCGAAATAGCACTGAAAATTCAGAAAGTAAGAAAATTATTAAGAAGCTAATCAAGCTAATCAATAAGTGGCGGCATAGCCTGAGTCCTCGGGGGGAATCACATAACGGGAGCATTGGATTCTTCGAATCAGAGCCGGAACTGGCTTGGTACATCCCTCAGCAGTTATTCAAATCGGAAGTAATTGAGTCTGTTGCTCATGAATACAGTCAAACAGTCCATTACATGCTTCAAAAAGGTTGGGCCATTTCCAATGAGGGCACGCGACGCACATTTAAAATAGGAGGAGAGCGATTTATTAAGCTTTTTCCTGAGAAAATCTGTCGCGAATGCGGTGAAAGTGTGGAGCTATCCCATTTTTATCCAAATGATAACTGATTGAATAGTAATGTTAATCCCACTTTCCCAGTTTCCCATAGCGAGAATTACTAATGCTTACTGACCAACTATTTGACGAAATAAAATGCGTTATTGAAAACCAGCTATGTAAAGTAGCGCTCAACAGCAAAGAGTTTCTTACATTTGACGAGTGCGTCCAGTACACCGCACTGAGCCCTAATTTCTTGCGTCAACAAGTTAGAGAAGGGTTGCCCTACTACAAGCTTGGAGGCCGGCGAACCTTTTTCAAGAGAACAGAAGTTGATACTTGGATACTAAAGAATCGCGTGGAATTGGGGGATGAACATGAATAACGAGTTATTTGAAAAACGAGCGGGCATTTTAAAGCTTTATGGCGAAGAAGAGCGGCTGATAAGCGAGACTGAGCGCTGCCGCAGAACCGGCATAAGCCGCACTACTTGGTGGCGTATGCAAAAGGCGGGAGAAACCCCGCCAGCCTCCAGCGTTGGAAAGGGGAAAGCCCGCTGGCTATTGTCTGATATTTTGCTTTGGATTAATGGGAATAGATTTTCATCATTGTAATAATGGAGTGTTATAAGGAGCAATGATTGACGGAATAGCTCCGAATTTGACATAAAAGCGGCTATTGTCTTGATTGGCCTTTTGAACTAGTTCAATAAGGCCTTCCAAGTCTTCTATATCATATGTTTCAAACACATGAATATATCGATTAAACTCTTGTAAGTTTAGTACTTGTCTAACTCTCGACTCCAAACCAACATCGCGAACATATTTTTGAAACTTTGGCGATATCCAATATAAGAGCTCTAACATATTATCTAATTTTTCAGTAAGGGTTGCTATTGCATCCTCCGGGGAGTTCACATCACTAATGCGCCAAGCTGGTTCGTTATGGGAGATACGGTTCCTAAAACCTCTTACTTCCTCAATTCGCCTCCGTAACGCATCTCTTTGATGAAACATAGGATTGCTTTTCACCGTCACTCTAGGTAGCTTTCTAAAAGCTTTAGTCAATTTTGATGGCCATAGGTAGCTGTTATTCCCACCATCGTAAAAGCTTTTGTCTAAAATATATTCCCATGCTGAAAAGTCGGTCTTGGAAATGATTTGATCTAAGGTAACAGTTTCGGGGTTTCTACCTTTATCTTCTAAGGCTCTTTTGGCTTCTTTTTTTGCATTTTTGAGCTTTTCTTTAAACTTTTTAACTTGTTCAGGGTTGCACAAGTCTCCATGATCATTTTTTTCTTGAGTAAAAGGAATTGCTTCAAACCAGAACTGCCCGTCAGTTGTTATATTGTTTTTCGCTACTTCGTTGATTGCATTCCGTAGTGCAACTTCGATTAGTTGAATAAGTGGATAGAAAGAACCCACTAAAGTTAAATTCCAACTGTAAGCACCAAGAAGCTCCGCATCACTAGTTAACCCTAAAGAATTTTTATAACTTGAAAGCCTTGCTGAGCTAATTAACTTTTTGGGCTCAGTATAATCATAATCATGTGGCATATTGAGGATTCTTATCTATTTTTATATTTTTGGGCATACTATCAAGTTTTTACGAAAAAGACTTGTAGTACGAAATTATTTTGACACATGCGTCAAGATAATTTACTATTGTATTTAGCTAGTCGAATAGTTCTTCTCCCATCTTAGTAATGGTGCTAGTTCATCGACATAAAGCGTAAGATATTAGCCCCTGATAGCATTGCTATCGGGGGCTTTCCTTTTTGTAATATTTTTACAAAAAATAGCTCAATTTTTCTGATACTTTCATGTGAATTATCTTTCTCTCTTCAAAGAAGTCATGTTTGTTGTAAATTTCATCTAATTTACTGATTTGATGATTTAAGCAACGTTCTAAATGATCATCTTGAAACTTCATCCCGGCCGCGGTAGATCTGAAAGTGCGCCGAAGATCGTGAACTCTAAAATGTTCCAAGTCACCCATACGGTTTGGCGGTTGAACTTTTTTACTTTTATCTATTCCGAACAGTGAATTTATTGCGCTGTTGATAGTATCTGGGCCCATGTATGGTCTAGTGCTCTTGCGCCTAGCTGGAAATACATAATTTGACCCATGTGATCGAACTTTTAGTTCTCTAAGCCATCCTACAGCGAGTGGTGGTAAAGGAATCTTGATCGCTCTAAAGTTTTTCTTGGTACGTTCTTTGGGTAAATGCCAAACAGCGTTATCTAAATCGAACTCATGCCATGGAGCCTGAATTAATTCAGATTTACGTACTCCTAAAACCACCAACAAGCAGCAAGCCAGGTAGTTGTCGCGAGTAAAAGACTCGGGATATTTTCTGAATACGCTGAATGCTTGTTCCACTTCATCAATAGTTAATACTCTTTCCCGAGAGGATTCATGCCCTCCTGCATCTTTATAACTGAATGCAGATGCGGGATTGTTGAGTGTAATATTCAATTGGATAGCATGCTTAAAAAGGTTTTTAAGTAGATCGAGTACATCATTCGCCACTGTAGTTCGCCCACTGTCGGCAATGATATTTAGGATATCTCTAATGTGAAACGCATTAACCTGCTCAACTTTAAGGTGACCAATGAATTTGGCTACATTGTTGTCATATTTACTTTTCGGAATATCAGGCCTTTTTAATCGTTTGAGCAGCTTATTTTCATACATATCTTGAAATAGCTCGTTAAAAGTCATCCCGCTATGTTTTGACAGAGAGCTCAATGATAGTGGATCAATGCCTTCTCTGAGCATGGCTCTGATCGTTTCAGCCTCACCACGAGCTTCAGCCAGTGTCAGTTGTCCGAATTTACCCAGAGACTTTTCCCTCCTCTTTTCGTTAAAGGTATATCTTAGGGACCAATATGGTTCGCCACGTTTCGGAACCACGAAGGACAATCCATTGCCATCCGATGTTTTACTATGCTGACCTTTAGCAAGTGTGTTGACTTGTTTTACTGTTAAATTTGGCATTTTTTCACCTCATGTACTCACCAGTAGCTTGAGACTAGCAGTGAAAAATACTCACCACAATACTCACCAATTGGATGAAACAGAATGAAAAAGTACGGAACCATAAAAAACAAAACCCCGCTATAAGGCGAGGTTTTTCAATGAGTTGTGAATATTTTTGAGTGCTAGTGAACATTATTCAATATTCTGGATCTGCTCACGCATTTGCTCTATCAATACTTTAAGCTCAACCGCAGCATTGGTGATGTCGCTATTGATTGATTTAGAGGCGAGGGTGTTGGCTTCGCGGTTAAACTCTTGCATCATAAAATCTAAACGACGACCACAAGCGCCACCTTTTTTAAGGATTTTTTTAGTTTCTTTGACATGAGATTTTAAACGGTCTAGTTCTTCAGCTACGTCTTGTTTCTGTGCAAGGTAGATGAGCTCTTGCTCAAGGCGAGCTTCGTCAATATTTGCAGTTAAATCTTCTAATTTTTGTGCTAATTTTTCACGCTGCCATTTGGCAATTTCTGGCATGTGAGTTTCAACTATCGCTACTTGCTCTAAAATAGCATCAAGGCGAGTGGCTATCATCTCTTCAAGATTAGCGCCTTCATCACCACGTGCAGATTTAAAATCTTCAATCACTTGATCAAAACCAGCAATGAGTGCGGTGTTAACGCTATCCATATCTAGTTCTTCAGCTTCCATAACACCAGGCCAACGTAAGATGTCGACAGGATTAATATCGCCATTACTTTGTTGTTGCACCCATTTGGCGCTATTGATCAGTTGTGCAGCCAACGCCTCATTAATTGAAAGCTCACCAACATGGGCTGGGTTTGCCACAAACTTTAAGAACACTTCAACCTTGCCGCGTTGTAAATGTTTACGTAGGCGCTCACGGATCACCGGCTCCATGCCACGAAATTGCTCAGGTGCGCGAATAAAGGTTTCAAGGTAGCGTTGGTTAACTGAACGAACTTCCCACGTGCCAGTGCCCCAATCGCCTTTTATTTCGCGACGCGCGTAAGCAGTCATACTGTGGATCATGGATGGTTTCCTAGTTTTATTAAACAATATTAAAAGTGATTATACCGTAACACTGGTTAAGCTCTAGCGGAAATTTTTGTTGCTGCGAATTTTACAATTTGCTTTTGTTTAAATCAGCATGGCATCTACAGCTATATATACATATAATGTGGGAAATTCTGAATTAAGGGGATCGTGAATGCGTCCAAGCGAAAGAACACCTAACCAAATTAGACCGGTTACATTTACACGTAATTACACTTTGCATGCTGAAGGCTCTGTGTTGGTTGAGTTTGGTAACACAAAAGTACTTTGTACAGCCACTGTTGAATCAGGTGTACCGCGTTTTATGAAAGGCCAAGGTAAAGGCTGGATCACAGCTGAGTACGGTATGTTACCGCGCTCTACCCATACCCGAAATGGCCGTGAAGCGGCGCGTGGCAAGCAAAGCGGTCGTACTATGGAAATTCAACGTTTAATTGCACGCGCACTTCGTGCCGCAGTTGATTTAAAAGCGTTAGGCGAAAATACCATTACTATTGATTGTGATGTTATTCAAGCTGATGGCGGAACTCGTACTGCATCAATCAGTGGTGCTTGTGTTGCTCTAGTCGATGCGTTAACACATATGCGTAGCAAGGGTATGATCAATTCAAATCCTCTTAAATTTATGATTGCAGCTATTTCGGTAGGTATTTATAAAGGCCAAGCTATTAGCGATTTAGAATATTTAGAAGATTCTGACGCTGAAACAGATATGAACGTAATTTTGACCGAAACAGGTAAAATTATTGAAGTGCAGGGTACAGCCGAGGGCGAACCTTTCTCGTTTGATGAGCTTGATGAATTACTCACTCTTGCGAAGCATTCAATCCGCGAAATCATTGACGTTCAGAAGCAAGCATTAGCTTAATAAGTAATAGGTTTATAGTAATGAAAGATTATCAAATAGAGTTTATTGAATTCGCCTTAGAAAAACAGGTGTTAAAGTTTGGTGAGTTTACTTTAAAGTCTGGCCGTACTAGCCCTTACTTTTTTAATGCGGGTTTGTTTAATACAGGTCGTGACCTTGCACGTCTTGGTCGTTTTTATGCTGCCGCCCTTGAAGATGCAGGCATTGAATATGATGTTTTATTCGGTCCTGCTTATAAAGGTATTCCAATTGCAACAACTACCGCAGTAGCACTTGCAGATCATCACAATAAAGATGTGCCTTATTGCTTTAACCGTAAAGAGAAGAAAGCACACGGTGAAGGCGGCACATTAGTAGGCTCTGAGCTAAAAGGCAAAATCATGTTAGTAGATGACGTGATCACTGCTGGCACAGCTATTCGTGAGTCTATGGAAATCATTGCAGAAAATGGTGCGGATCTAAGTGGTGTACTAATAGCTCTTGATCGTCAAGAAAAAGGTAAAGCTGAGCTTTCTGCAATTCAAGAAGTAGAACGTGACTTTGCTACTAAAGTTGTTTCGATAGTAAAACTGGCCGATCTTATTAGTTATCTTGAAAGCAAAGGTACTATGAATGAGCACCTAGCATCTGTAAAAGCCTACCGAGAGCAATACGGTATTGCTTAACCTAAGTATACTTAAAGCTATTCAACAAAAGCCCGATGATTTTCATCGGGCTTTTGCGTTTTATAACCGTATAAAGTTATTTTGAAGTTAAAAAAGTATCTCTTTTGTAGGGTTTGGCTTAAATTTCGAACGAACAGCACTTTATTTCAAGTTTTCTTTAAAAAACGCTTGCGTAAAATTCGCCGCGCCCTATAATGCGACCCCACTGAGACGGCAGCAGGCAACGCTTAAGCTGCAAGAGTTAATCAGTTA
>NZ_JACJEW010000129.1:0-2816 GCF_014164315.1 Pseudoalteromonas sp. SG44-1 | reverse complement strand
CAGCAAATCCTCTTTTTATATTTTACGTAAAATCGAAGTAACCGATTGAATCAAAATAGGAACTCGGCTATGGTTAATGCATCAATAAAAATAAATTAAAAACGAGTTATTCTACAGCCTCGTTAAATTTCAGGAGAAACAATGAAGCTCATTCTAGTAACAATCCTTTCGCTAGTATTTTCTGCTAGCACTTTAGCAAGTGAGGCAGTTGAACTTCGCCACAAAGGTGTGGAGGCAGCATCGAAAGGTGATTTTGCATCAGCTCAAAAATACCTAGATCAGAGTGCAAAACTAGGATTTTACACAGCACAAGTTGAGTATGCATATTTGCTAGAGTCTAGCCCAGGCTCAGTACAAAATAGTGTTGAGTCTTATGCTTAGTACAAAGTGGTTATTGCGCGAGCAGGTACTGACACAGAGTTCGCAAAAGAGGGTTTGGCTCGGCTAACCAAAGCAATGTCTGAGGCAGAGTTAAACCAAGCAAAAGAAACTACCACAAAATATATTGAACAATATGCCAAGTAAAAATTTAACACATATGAGCCTGAACTCATTTCATAGGCACTTGTGTTCTATTTGACAGTTTTCATTTAGTGGCGGTCAACTCTAAATCAATAAACTAATTCGTTTACTTCGTCTGTCGATGTGGCTGTTAAGCAAATAGCTTACGGCAAACACATATAGAGGCGCTTTTATCGCAGCCAGGTTTTTCCCATATCCTTTTGGGGTCGCTGGGGCACTACGACCAAATGGATTTAGAAGGTAGGGCGAAGCAGTATGCCAGAGCCGAGACATTCATCGGTTAACTTCATCATGGCACTACTCAAGGGGGCTGGTTTCATCAATCGAATATGTCGTCTCGTTTAGTTTAATTTTAATCTACATGCTCGTTAGCCGTGTTTCCTAAATTGCTTACTCAGTGCTACTATAGTGATACATTTTTGTGGAGGTTATTATGAGAGTAGAGTTAGTAACAACATTGAAACGCCAAGCGACGAAAATATTATCTGAACTGCATTTAACTAAAGAGCCCGTATTAATCACCGAACATGGGCAACCGTCAGCGTATCTTGTTGATGTTGATGACTTCGAATTCATGCAAAAACGTATGCAAATCCTTGAGGCGTTAGCTAAAGGCGAGCAGGCAATAAGTAGAGGAGAAACTACGTCTAATATTGAAGCTAAAGAGAAAATGAATAAATGGCTGAAATAATCTGGACAAATCCTGCTCTGGAAGATTTAAACGATATCGCTGAATATATTGCATTGAGTAACTTGCTGTCAGCTAAAAAGTTGGTGGTGAAAATCTTTGCTAAAGTTGAACGCCTTGAAGATTTCCCTGAATCAGGGAAAACACCGATTGAACTATCAAATCTGAATTATCGTGAAGTGATAGTTAATCCTTGTCGTATATTTTACAAAATAGACAATGATAAGGTTTTTATTTTACACATAATGAGACAAGAGCGTGATTTACGTAAGTTCTTGTTGCAAATGTAGCTTACATTAATCGGGTAGCCTGAGCTCTTTCAACATCACCCATATGCGCTTTTTATTTACAGTAAGTGCAGTGGGCGGTTCACCTCCTGTAATCACGATGTACTGATAAGGCTAGGCACTTACCACCTAAAATAAGCCACTCAAACACCTGCAAAAATGCCAATTAAAACAACACCAAGCCCTCTTTTTATATTTTACGTGAAAGCCAGTCGTCGATTGAATCAAAATAGCAACTGGGCTATGGTTGAACCATCAATAAAAATAAATTAAAAACGAGTAATTCTACAGCCTCGTTAGAGTTTTCTGTATGTCTCTTGTAAACGGAATTCCAATTTCAGAACTACCAAAGGTTCTTAATCTTATCTTTGAAGATGATGTTCTTATTTACGAAGCTTATTCAGATTTCGATAAAGAAATACAAATTTTTTCTAATCGGAAGGATTTGAATGAATATGCTAATTTCAAACTATCTGAGAATGACTTTAGGTGTAAAGATATCAACTTGACTCTCCACTACTCTGACACTGGTGGGGAGGTTTACATTGAGAAACATGATTTGGTTCCAGATAAGTGTGATGGTGCTACCTATAGATATACAGCAGATGGCTGGGGCACAATCAATTTCAATATTTTTATTGAAGGAGATTACTTCGTGTTGTTTTCGCTTCATGCAAGAGATAAAAAGGAAGCAAAAGAGTGGCAGGATACTTATCCAGAGTTTGGGTCTTTTTTAGTTTGGGAATGGAAAAATGTCAGTAAGCATTTAAAAAGACTAGAGACGTCATACAGTGCAATTCATAATAAGTTGGCAAAAAAACTCTAACAAGTCGATTATGTTCGCCCAACAATTTGGGCTGAGACTGCAAACCCGCGCGCCATATCGAAGAAAAACAGCATCAGGTCTTGCATCTTGCATTTTATTATAAAAGTCAAAAAGAAAGACCTGCCGACGGAACCATGCGAAGGTTATAGTCTCTGAAAAGGCAAAAGCTATCCCAACTTGTCAGCTAGTGATTCAAATTACTCATGCTCTAAATATCAACCGTGGGAAGCTGAAGCGTTTGAACTAGAAGATAGAGTAAGAGAAGCTTTATATAACAGGATCCCAGAATTAAAATGCTTATAACAAGCAATTAGGATCGGCAACGTCCGTTCATGGCACTCTGTCGCCATAATAATTCTTACAGGTCAAAAGACTGCTATTTTAATTTAAGTCGATTTAGCTACGGCTAACTTAACCAATTGTAGTTATATTAAAAAAACATGCTTGACTTAAATTAACGGCACTTTTATTTTTTCGTTGCTAGTTGCCCGTT
>NZ_JACJEW010000128.1:0-2900 GCF_014164315.1 Pseudoalteromonas sp. SG44-1 | reverse complement strand
GACGGCGAGATTATTTGGAAGGACTAGCCTATTTCGTACAGGTAGTAGTGCAAATCGATTGGAAAAATATGGATGTGAGTGATGTAATTGAAACTTAATAATTATTTTTGGGGATCCCTTAGGTTAGCATGGGTAGTAAAGACTTTGACCTTGAACGCTTTCCAGGTAAGCGGCGCAGCGTAACCGCCCCCGACAATGCAAATATTGTCTATGGCGGCACAGCAAAAGCGCCACTGATTCCAAGTTTAAACGACCGTCCACTCCCAGGGAGTGAGTTTGTGCAATTCAGTTTGCCCGCCACGCAAATGCAGCAAGCCAAAGGGCCATTTCCGATAAATGACAATCATAAAGTTGTTACACTCGAAAAAGCCTTTGAACCTAAAACTTTAGCTGAACTAAAAGATGCGATTGCAGTAAAAGGCGGCGGCGGTGGTTACCTGTCTAACGAAATTTCGTACCGCAGTATTCGCCTGCGCGATCAACTCAATTCAGATATTCCGACTGGGCATATCCATACGCCACGTATAGCGCAGTTTGAACCAGAAACAGAAGCTAAAATAGTCAAACAAATTCAAGCAATGTTAGAGCAAAGCCTATTAGCCCTTTAAAACACAATAAAACATACTGCTATTAGCTCTACAACTGATAGCAGTTGAAACAACCACCTACTTTTAATTGAAATAATACCAATCACTGCTTCAATAAATTAAAACAGAAATTATTTCAAAGATGAAAAAGTGCTACCCCATCTCCTTAAACTTTCCTTGCTGCTGGATCATACAAAAATCAGACTACCACTGACTGGTACCTATAAGGTAAAGAATAACATTGCCTTTACATAATTTTTTGTTTATAAAAGTGGATGGTATTGGTAGTTATAATAGGTAATTAACTAACAAATATAAATATTAAACATTGGCATCCAAATCACTTTCTGCAATTATTTTAAACGGATATAATTCCTTATGCATATAAGCAAAAATCACATAAAAACAATAATAATTTCTGCGGTTGCAGCATCAACTTTAGCAGGTTGCGCTACAACATCATCTAAAGTTGTTGAAACCCAAACAGTTGCTAGCTATAACACTAACTACAGTGGCACTAAAAGTAAGTTGGTAGTTGGGCAATTTGTTAACCGTTCAAGTTTTCAAAATGGCATATTCTCATCTGGGCAAGACCGTTTAGGTAGCCAAGCTAAAACAGCATTAATGAGCCACTTACAACAAACAAACCGTTTTAGTGTACTTGATCGCGATAATATGACCGCACTTGCTGAAGAAGCAAAACTAACTGGTACAAAACAAGTTATTAGCGGCGCTAAATTTGTGGTAACAGGTGATGTGACAGAGTTTGGTCGCAAAGCTATTGGCGATCGACAGTTGTTTGGTTTATTAGGCAAAGGTAAATCACAAATAGCTTACGCTAAAGTAACACTAAACATTGTCGATGTTACTACATCAGAAGTTATCTACTCAGTTCAGGGAGCTGGTGAATACAGCCTATCTGAGCGTGAAGTTATTGGTTTTGGTAGTACCGCTTCATACGATGCAACCTTAAATGGCAAAGTGCTTGATTTAGCCATTCGTGAAGTCGTAAACAAGCTTGTTACAGGACTTGAATCAGGCCTATGGGGCAGTAAATAATGAAAAGGCTAATTACTTTAGCCTTAGTATGTGCTGCGCTTACAGGCTGTAGCTCAACTAAAGAGCCTATCTATTATTATGGCGAATACAGCTCAGCCGTATACGCATACCTAAAAGCAGATGAAGTAACAGTTGAACAGCAAATTAAAATGCTTGAGCAAGTTATTGCAGATGCAGCAAACAAAAGTAAAATTGTTGCACCTGGCTTGCATGCTCATTTAGGCATGCTGTACTTTGAAACAGGTGACCCTACTTTAGGTGCTAGCCACTTTGAAACTGAAAAGTCACTTTTCCCAGAGTCGGTTCAGTATATAGACTTCCTTCTAAAATCTGCGAAAGGCGTTTAACATGTTGAACTTTAAATCAATAACAGCAACTGCGCTGTTTGCATTATTAGCGGGTTGCGTTTCGTCACCACCGGCTCATGATTACACAGCGTTTAAACAAGCTGATCCACACTCAGTTATTATCCTGCCACCGCTCAATAATACACCTGAAGTTATAGCGCCTTACAGTGTAATGACCCAAATGGTTGCACCTATTGCAGAATCCGGCTTTTATGTTTTTCCTGTTGCGCTCGTTGAGCAAACCTTTAAAGGGAATGGCCTTTCAGTTGCAAGCGACGTGCATCAAGTTCCTATTAAAAAGTTACACGATATTTTTGGTGCTGACTCGGCGCTTTATATTACTATTGAAGAATACGGCACCAGCTACGTTGTAATTTCAAGTGAAACAGCTGTAACTGTTTCCGCATCTTTAGTCGATTTACGCACTGGTGAACAATTGTGGCAAGGTAAAGCAAGAGCTTCCTCAGCCGAGCAGCAAAATAATGGCGGCGGTGGACTTGTAGGCATGCTGGTAGTGGCAGCAATTAACCAAATAGCAGAAACTGTAACAGACAAAGGTTTCGAAATTGCTGCTATCGCATCAACGCGCTTACTTTCATCAGACGCTTACAACGGCCTACTATATGGTCCTCGTTCGCCTAAATATGGCCAACCGGTCCCGAGTGAAAAGAAAAAATAAAATGCTATTCTGATTAGCTAATTAAGTATTAAAAAAGGTAAGTTTATGAGGCCGAACCGTACAACGATTCGGCTTTTTTCTAACATATGGCTCACTAATTTAGTATTATACCAATCTGCATAAAGATTAAGTCAATTTTATCCAGTCTCTAGAGCATATGCTTTTAACCGTATCAGGAACAGAAATGAATTTATTCCACGCTTGCGAAACCTGTTCGACTATTTCTTC
>NZ_JACJEW010000127.1:0-2947 GCF_014164315.1 Pseudoalteromonas sp. SG44-1 | reverse complement strand
ACGTCGCTTATCACTGAGCTACCAAACCCTGATCCAATCCTGCGCCGCGCAGGTAAAAACACCGCTATTTATGAAGAAATAGCCCGTGACGCACACGTTATAGGTGAACTGCGCTCGCTACGTAGCGGTTTATTTAGCTTTAATACCGAGTTGGTACCTGGCGGTGACGACGCAGCCAGCATGAAAAGTTATGAGTTAGCCAAAGCGTTTTTTGCCCGTAAGCCATGCCCACATACAGAATGGGCCGATATGGATTGGCACAATTACAGCGCCATTTTAAATGGCTTTAGCGTTACCCACTTGGGCAAGTACATTAAGCACGACGGCCATTGGCAACCTGAATATGTAGAGACCTGGCGCAACAGCCGCTTTGCGTTTAATAGTGATCACGAGCTGCTTGTTAAGACCAGCGAAAACCCACAAGGCGAGTTAGTCGATCAACGTCGTTGGTCGTGCGTTCGCCACATGCCAAGCGCCGAAAACCCATATGGCATCGCATTATTAAGTAGTTGTTTTTGGCCGTGGACCTTTAAACACGGCGGCTTTAAGTTTTTTGTACAACTGTGCGAACGCTTTGGTATTCCATTCCCCGTGGGTAAATACCCAATTGCCAGTAAAGACAAAGATATTGAAAATTTATTAGATGGCTTAGCTAAGTTGGTAAGTGATGGTATTGCAGCGATACCGGATGACACCAGTATTGAGATCATCGAAAGCAAATTATCTGGAGAGCCAGTGCCAGAGCGCTTAGTTAACTTTTGTAATGCTGAAATAAGCAAAGCGCTGACAAGCCAAACCCTAGCAACCGAGCAAAAAAATGGCGGCGCACGTGCTGCCAGCGAAACCCATGCAAAACGCGCTGGCGACAACCAACGTTCAGACAGGGCGCTTGTAGCTTCATACCGTAACCAGCTTTTAAACGCATTACACACGGTAAATTTTGACGGTGGCGAACCGCCCAAATTCATCTTTAAAGACAAACGCGAGATCAACACCGACACAGTAACCCGCGTGCGCGAAACAGCCCGTATTGTGCCTGTTGGTGAAGACTGGACTTACCAAGAACTCGGTGTACCAAAGCCAAAAGACGGCGAAACTATCCTAGATGTGCCAGACGAAGGCCATGGTATAGCCACTGCGGCTAAAACTGAGTTTGCCAAAAAACAAACGGATGCCGTAGAGCTAACCAACGAATTTGATGTGTTTGATCACGCAAGTGACGACACCATTAAACAGATTTTTCAATTTGCTCAGGCATCTAAAAGCCTGGACGAACTTAAGCAAAAAATAACCTCACAATTTCCTGAAATTTCAAGCTCTGCATTGGCGCAAGTTGCCCAAACAGCAATGGAGTATGAGTTTATGGCAGGCATGAACGAGGCTAATTCTAAAACAGTGGAGATAGACGATGAATAACGTTCCTGAAGGTTACTTAAAAGACGGCAAAGGAAATTTAGTAGCCGTTGCCAACATCAAACAAACTGACTTGATCAAAGACGAGTTTGTTAGAAAAGCCATCGATAAAGCCATTGAAATGCAAGAAGCACTGGCAGAGTTTAAACAAAGTTTAATGGCTGAAGCCGACGACTTTATAGAGCTATTAGCGCAAGAACATGGCGTTAACTTAGGCGGCAAAAAAGGCAATGTAACGCTGCGCACTTTTGATAGCCAATTAAAAGTAACGCTACAAACACAAGAACGCATTGAACTTGGCCCAGAGCTTACCCTTGCCAAGCAATTAATTGATCAATGCCTGGATGAATGGACCGAAGGCGGCAATCAAAACATTAAAGCAATTGTTAGCAAAACCTTCAACACGGATAAGCAAGGTTCACTTAACCCGCAACGCATTTTAGCCCTGCGTAAACTCGAAATTTCAGACGATTCAGGCAAATGGACCAAAGCCATGAATATTATTGCGGAATCCGTTGGCGTTGTTGATTCTTGCCGCTTTATCCGCTTTTACAAGCAGGACGATAAAGGCATTGAGCAAGCAATTTCACTCGATATAGCAAAACTGTAGCGGGGCGCTTATGGCCATCACAAAAGAGCAGTGGATAGAGATAGAAAACGAGCTTGCTGGCACATTTGGTAATGCTGTTTTCTCCGTAGGTGATCACAAAGTATCTGTTCAACGTCAGAGAAAATCAGAATCGACAACCGTATTAAGCGTTTATATAGATGACTTTATAAAAGGCGAATGGTTTAACAAAAAAGAGTCACGCCCTGTATGCCTTGAGCAAGTATGGCGTAAACGCTCTATTTCATTATATAAGCCTAATGAGATTAAACGTATTCAAAAAGCCTTTGGTAAACGCGATTCAAAAAAATATTACCCAAAACTGCATGATAAAACTGAATATTTTGATTGTTTTTTTACAACGTCTAAGTCACTTGTTCGACAGTTTAAGCACATTGAAAATATAGAGCTTGAACTGATTGGTGGCGTAACTTATGAATCAATGGAGGCATAAATGGACCCAATTACAATAGCACTTGGCATAGCAAAGCTCACAGGCCTAGATAAAAAAATAGGCGGTTGGATAGGGGGCGACAATGGATCAAAGGTCGCGTCTAAAGTGGTAGATATTGCGCAAACCATTACTAATGGTGGCACGCCAGAGCAAGCATTTAACCTGGTTCAGCAATCCAGTGCATTACAACAAGAGTTACGGCAAACCATTTTAAACCGTGAAAAAGAGCTTGATGATTTAGCGTTTAAAAACACTCAAAGCGCCCGCAATATGCAAATACAGGCACTTAATCAAGATGATAAGTTTTCTAAGCGCTTCATTTATTACTATGCGTGGTTCTGGTCGGTCGCAACCGTTATATACATAGGGTGTATAACGTTTTTAACTATTCCAGATACCGCAACACGCTTTGCAGACACCATTTTAGGCTTTATTTTAGGCACCGTTGTAGCGTCAATATTGAATTTTTTCTT
>NZ_JACJEW010000126.1:0-2952 GCF_014164315.1 Pseudoalteromonas sp. SG44-1 | reverse complement strand
ACGTCGCTTATCACTGAGCTACCAAACCCTGATCCAATCCTGCGCCGCGCAGGTAAAAACACCGCTATTTATGAAGAAATAGCCCGTGACGCACACGTTATAGGTGAACTGCGCTCGCTACGTAGTGGTTTATTTAGCTTTAATACCGAGTTAGTACCAGGCGGTGACGACGCAGCAAGCTTAAAAAGCTATGAGTTAGCCAAAGCGTTTTTTGCGCGTAAACCTTGCCCACATACAGAATGGGCCGATATGGATTGGCACAACTACAGCGCTATTTTAAACGGGTTTAGCGTTACCCATTTAGGCAAATACATTAAGCACGACGGCCATTGGCAACCCGAGTATGTAGAGACCTGGCGCAACAGTCGCTTTGCGTTTAATAGTGATCACGAGCTGCTTGTTAAGACCAGCGAAAATCCGCAAGGTGAGTTAGTCGATCAACGTCGTTGGTCGTGCGTTCGCCACATGCCAAGCGCCGAAAACCCGTATGGTATTGCATTATTAAGCAGTTGTTTTTGGCCGTGGACCTTTAAACACGGCGGCTTTAAGTTTTTTGTACAGCTGTGCGAACGCTTTGGTATTCCATTCCCTGTGGGTAAATACCCAATTGCCAGTAAAGACAAAGATATTGAAAATTTATTAGATGGCTTAGCTAAGTTGGTAAGTGATGGTATTGCAGCGATACCCGATGACACGACAATTGAGATCATCGAAAGTAAAATATCTGGCGAGCCAGTGCCTGAGCGCTTAGTAAACTTTTGTAATGCTGAAATTAGCAAAGCCCTCACCAGTCAAACCCTAGCAACCGAGCAAAAAAATGGCGGCGCACGCGCAGCCAGCGAAACCCATGCAAAACGCGCAGGCGACAACCAACGATCAGACAGGGCGCTTGTAGCCTCTTACCGTAACCAGCTTTTAAACGCATTACACACGGTAAACTTTGACGGTGGCGAGCCGCCTAAATTCATCTTTAAAGACAAACGCGAGATCAACACCGACACCGTAACCCGCGTGCGCGAAACAGCCCGTATTGTGCCTGTTGGTGAAGACTGGGCTTATCAAGAACTCGGTGTACCAAAGCCAAAAGACGGCGAAACAATCCTAGATGTGCCAGACGAAGGCCATGGCATAGCCACGGCTGCTAAAACTGAGTTTGCCAAAAAACAAACGGATGCCGTAGAGCTTAACAATGAATTTGATGCGTTTGATCACGCAAGTGACGACACCATCAAACAGATTTTTCAATTTGCCCAGGCATCTAAAAGCCTGGACGAACTTAAGCAAAAAATAACCTCACAATTCCCTGACATTTCAAGCTCTGCATTGGCGCAAGTTGCCCAAACAGCAATGGAGTATGAGTTTATGGCAGGCATGAACGAGGCTAATTCAAAAACCGTGGAGATAGACGATGAATAATGTTCCTGACGGGTATTTAAAAGACGGCAAAGGCAATTTAGTCGCCATTGCTAACATCAAACAAACCGATTTAATCAAAGATGAGTTTGTTAAAAAAGCCATCGATAAAGCCGTTGAAATGCAGGAAGCACTAGCAGAGTTTAAGCAAAGCTTAATGGCCGAAGCCGACGACTTTATAGAGCTATTAGCGCAAGAACATGGCGTTAACTTAGGCGGTAAAAAAGGCAATGTGACACTACGCACTTTTGATAGCCAACTAAAAGTAACGCTACAAACGCAAGAACGCATTGAACTTGGCCCAGAGCTTGCCCTTGCCAAACAATTAATTGATCAATGCCTGGACGAATGGACCGAAGGCGGCAATCAAAACATTAAAGCCATTGTGAGCAAAACGTTCAACACGGATAAGCAAGGTTCTCTTAACCCGCAACGCATTTTAGCCCTGCGTAAACTCGAAATTTCAGACGATTCCGGCAAGTGGACCAAAGCCATGAACATTATCGCTGAGTCGGTTGGCGTTGTTGACTCATGCCGTTTTATACGCTTTTACAAGCAAGATGATAAAGGCATTGAGCAAGCAATTTCACTCGATATAGCAAAACTGTAGCGGGGCGCTTATGGCCATCACAAAAGAGCAGTGGATAGAGGTAGAAAAGCACTTAGCAGGCTTTTTTGGCTCGGTTATTTTCAAATACGGTGAGTTTGAAATAACAGTGACACGCGGGCGCGTATCTGAGTCTAAAACAAGCTTAGTTGTGTATGTAGACGATGTAATTAAGGGCGGCTGGTACTCTAAAGACAACGAGCGCCCTTCATGTATTCCTGATGTTTGGCGTAAACGAACCCGCGCCAGATACACGGCTAAATCAATCAAGGATGCAGAAAAAGTATGGGGTAAGCGCCGTGCAAAAAAAGAATTCCCAGAGCTTTACGAAGTAACCGAATACCACACATGCGACTTTACAACCGCTAAAAGCCTCGTTCGTCAGTATAAAAAGCTCGAAGGTTTAGAGCTTATTAAAATTGGCGGCCAATCTTACGACGACTATATAAAGGTATAACTATGGACCCAATTACAATAGCACTTGGCATAGCAAAGCTCACAGGCCTGGATAAAAAAATAGGCGGTTGGATAGGGGGCGACAATGGATCAAAGGTCGCGTCTAAAGTGGTAGATATTGCGCAAACCATTACTAATGGCGGCACGCCTGAGCAAGCATTTAACCTAGTTCAGCAATCTAGCGCATTGCAACAAGAGTTAAGGCAAACAATTTTAAACCGTGAAAAAGAGCTTGATGATTTAGCGTTTAAAAACACTCAAAGCGCCCGCAATATGCAGATACAGGCACTTAATCAAGATGATAAGTTTTCTAAACGCTTCATTTATTACTATGCGTGGTTCTGGTCGGTTGCAACCGTTATATACATAGGGTGTATAACGTTTTTAACTATTCCAGATACCGCAACACGCTTTGCAGACACCATTTTAGGCTTTATTTTAGGCACCGTTGTAGCGTCAATATTGAATTTTTTCTT
>NZ_JACJEW010000125.1:0-2996 GCF_014164315.1 Pseudoalteromonas sp. SG44-1 | reverse complement strand
CAATCATCAATCATCAATTTTAGCAAACGGTGTGCCCATGCGAGTCACTGTGCCTGGTTTTTGATCATCAAAGATATCTGCTTTATTAGCACCCCAGGCTAAAATAACCGTGGAGCCTAATTTAAAGCGACCCATCTCTTCACCCTTTTTCAAGGTAATTGCATTTTCACCTGAGGTTTTGTAGTTCCAGCTAAATACATCTTTACCTGCTGGTGGTGTAACTGTACCTGCCCAAATAGTTTCGATACTGGCAACAATTGTTGCACCCACTAATACCATGGCAAGCGGGCCAATTTCAGTCTCAAAAATGGCTACTACGCGTTCGTTACGAGCGAATAGGTTAGGTACATTTTGCGCGGTAAGTGGGTTTACTGAAAATAAATCACCGGGGACGTAAATCATTTTACTCAAGGTGCCATCAATCGGCATATGAATACGATGATAATCTTTTGGCGCTAAGTAAATCGTTGCAAAGTCGCCGCCTAAAAAAGGCGCTGTATCTTGCTCTGAGCCGCCAAGTAAAGCTTGTAAGCTATAGTCATGTCCTTTGGCTTGAATAAGCTGGCCTTCAACAATTGGGCCTAGTTGACTGATGGCACCATCTACAGGATGAGTAATGATGTCATCTTCAGTGGTTAATGGCCGAACGCCTTCTTTTAAAGGACGAGTAAAAAACTCATTAAACGTTTTATAGTGAGCTGGGTCGCTATATTGCGCTTCATTCATATCAATTTTATATTGTTTAATAAACAATTTAATTAAAGTAGTTGTTAGTGCGCCTGCTTTAGCTGCAGCTAACTTGCCTACCATACGGGATACAAAATGTTTTGGCATTGCGTACTGCATTGCGATTTTGAATTTGTCTAAACTCACAAGTTTTTTCCTAAAAAATTATACGCGTGGAGCACGAGCACCCGCTCGGCCATCGGCCATTGTTTCTAAAATTCTATGGTAGCTATCAAAACGTAGCTGTGAAATATCACCATCATCGATTGCTTGGCGAATTATACAGCCCGGATCATTTAAATGCTTACAGTCTCTAAAGCGGCAACCGCCAATAAACTTGCGAAACTCTTTAAAGCACCAAGTAACGCGCTCTACATCTAAATGCCACAAGCCAAATTCACGAATACCAGGGGAATCAATTAAGTTACCGCCTGAAGGTAAGTGATGAAGTCGTGACACGGTTGTTGTGTGTTGGCCAAGGCCACTATTTTCAGAGACCTCTTTGGTCAGTATTTCAGCATCAGGTAAAACAGTGTTAACTAAAGTTGATTTACCCACACCACTTTGACCAACAAAAATACTATTTTTATCAATTAAGGTTTCTTTGAGTGCATCAATACCGTAACCGGTTTTATTACTGACTAGTAATACTTGATAATCAAGTGACCTATAAATATCCAGAATTTTATTGATGTTAGCAAGCCCAGGCTCATCAATTAAATCTATTTTATTGAGCACTAAAATAGGCTCAATGCCCATATCTTCGCAAGCAATTAAATAGCGGTCGATAATACTGGGGGTAAACTCTGGTAGTACCGCAGAGACCATCAAAATCTGGTCAATGTTGGCGGCTATGACTTTTACACCGTCGTAAAAATCAGGGCGAGTAAGTTGCGAGCGCCGTTCATGCATCGCTTCTATAACGCCAGCTAAATCACCTTCGCTGACTTTTGCGCGGCGAAATTGCACTTCGTCTCCGCAAACAATACCTTTAACGGTACGGCGAATATTGCAGCGCAAAACATCTCCGTTATCAGTTTCAATATCGGCATGTTGACCAAACCGACTGATCACCACGGCATTTTCAGGCGCACCTAAATTGTCAGTTTGCCATTGCTCAACCTTGTTAGTGGTTGGCGCAGAATCTGCATTAGACAAGCGTTTTTGGTGATTGGCCTTAATCCTACGGGATTGACCTTTACTTAATTTCTTCTGTTTTGCCACTTTTGGCCCATAACTTAGTTAAATGTCGTGCTTTTTGAAAAAAAAGCTTTAGGTCGACTGATGATACTAATATGATATATCTAAATGCGTTAGATCTAAAGGAAAGCACCGCAAGGTAATTATGTCTTTTCATAAATCAAATCTGATTTGGCTCGACCTCGAAATGACAGGTCTTGAACCAAGTACAGACAAAATACTCGAAATCGCCACGGTTGTCACCGACAGTGCGTTAAACATCTTGGCTGAAGGGCCAACTATTGCTATTCATCAAAGTGATGAATTGCTTGATGGTATGGATGAATGGTGTACTAAGCAACATGGTCAGTCAGGGTTAACTGCACGCTGTAAAGCGAGCACATTCACAGAGCAAGATGCTGTTGAACAAACTTTGGCATTTTTAAAGCAGTGGGTTCCTGCAGGCGCTTCGCCTATGTGTGGTAATTCAATAGGCCAAGATAGACGCTTTATGAATAAATATATGCGTGAACTGGAAGATTACTTCCACTATCGTAATTTAGACGTAAGCACTATCAAAGAACTAGCACGACGCTGGAAACCAGAAGTTTTAGCACAAGTGCACAAAAAAGGTTCACACCTTGCTCTTGATGATATCAAAGATTCCATCATGGAATTAAAAGTCTACCAAGAAAAATTCTTTAATTTGTAAAAAACACTTGCAAACACATCGGATTATTGTAGAATCCTGCCCCGCTTAAGACGATAACCCCCGCGGGGTTAGTGTGCTTGAGCAATTTGAATGCGGCACTAGCTCAGTTGCCAGAACGTTTACCGCGACTTGTCGCGCACCAACGGAAAAATTACTGACTATTTTGAATGCGGCACTAGCTCAGTTGCCAGAACGTTTACCGCGACTTGTCGCGCACCAACGGACAAATTACTGACAATTTTGAAATGCGGCACTAGCTCAGTTGGTAGAGCGCGACCTTGCCAAGGTCGAGGTCACGAGTTCGAGCCTCGTGTGCCGCTCCAATTTCTCACCAAAGAAATTGCAGCAAGTTTCAAATTAAAAGCTATAAATTTTTTTA
>NZ_JACJEW010000124.1:0-3097 GCF_014164315.1 Pseudoalteromonas sp. SG44-1 | reverse complement strand
CTGGCAATGTCCTACTTTCACATAGCAAATGCTACACTATCATCGGCGCTGTTTCGTTTCACTACTGAGTTCGGCATGGGGTCAGGTGGGTCCAAAACGCTATTGTTACCAAGCAAATAGGGTGCAAAGGAGTTATGACAAAGCACGTAGTGCTTACATTTCCTTTGCGCAGGGTGCCTCAACTTTAACGCTACGCGCTAAGAGTCACCTTATAAATTTGGAATTCTGATAATAAAGTTTTCAGTAAATCTACTTTAGTCTATTAACTTCTTGCGCTATCAACTATCACATAAAACGCGTTTGGCGTTGTATGGTTAAGCCTCACGGGTAATTAGTACAAGTTAGCTTAACATATCACTATGCTTCCACATCTTGCCTATCAACGTTGTAGTCTTCAACGGCCCTTCAGAGAGCTTATAGCTCTAGTGAGAACTCATCTCGAGGCCTGCTTCGCGCTTAGATGCTTTCAGCGCTTATCAGTTCCGAACGTAGCTACCGGGCAATGCCATTGGCATGACAACCCGAACACCAGCGGTTCGTTCACTCCGGTCCTCTCGTACTAGGAGCAACCCCTCTCAATTCTCAAACGCCCACGGCAGATAGGGACCGAACTGTCTCACGACGTTCTAAACCCAGCTCGCGTACCACTTTAAATGGCGAACAGCCATACCCTTGGGACCGACTTCAGCCCCAGGATGTGATGAGCCGACATCGAGGTGCCAAACACCGCCGTCGATATGAACTCTTGGGCGGTATCAGCCTGTTATCCCCGGAGTACCTTTTATCCGTTGAGCGATGGCCCTTCCATTCAGAACCACCGGATCACTATGACCTACTTTCGTACCTGCTCGACGTGTCTGTCTCGCAGTTAAGCTGGCTTCTACCATTACACTAACCGTACGATGTCCGACCGTACTTAGCCAACCTTCGTGCTCCTCCGTTACTCTTTGGGAGGAGACCGCCCCAGTCAAACTACCCACCAGGCACTGTCCGTAACCCCGATTCAGGGGCCAACGTTAGAACATCAAAACTACAAGGGTGGTATTTCAAGGACGACTCCAACAAAACTAGCGTCTCATCTTCTAAGTCTCCCACCTATCCTACACATGTAGGTTCAATGTTCAGTGCCAAGCTGTAGTAAAGGTTCACGGGGTCTTTCCGTCTAGCCGCGGGTACACAGCATCTTCACTGCGATTTCAATTTCACTGAGTCTCGGGTGGAGACAGCGTGGCCATGGTTACACCATTCGTGCAGGTCGGAACTTACCCGACAAGGAATTTCGCTACCTTAGGACCGTTATAGTTACGGCCGCCGTTTACCGGGGCTTCGATCAAGAGCTTCTCCGAAGATAACCCCATCAATTAACCTTCCGGCACCGGGCAGGTGTCACACCGTATACGTCATCTTGCGATTTTGCACAGTGCTGTGTTTTTAATAAACAGTCCCAGCCACCTGGTCACTGCGGCTCCAATCAGCTTAGAGAGCAAGTCTCATCACCAATCGGAGCGTACCTTCTCCCGAAGTTACGGTACGATTTTGCCTAGTTCCTTCACCCGAGTTCTCTCAAGCGCCTTAGTATTCTCTACCTGACCACCTGTGTCGGTTTGGGGTACGATTCGGTATAATCTGAAGCTTAGAGGCTTTTCCTGGAAGTATGGCATCAGCAACTTCATCACCTTAGTGACTCGTCTCGTGTCTCAGCCTAACAGCAACCCGGATTTACCTAAGTCACTAGCCTACTCACTTTCACATGGACTACCAACGCCATGCTTGCTTAGCCTGCTCCGTCCCCCCATCGCAATTATACCAAGTACGGAAATATTAATCCGTTTCCCATCGACTACGCCTTTCGGCCTCGCCTTAGGGGTCGACTTACCCTACCCTGATTAACATGGGATAGGAACCCTTGGTCTTCCGGCGTGCGGGTTTTTCACCCGCATTATCGTTACTCATGTCAGCATTCGCACTTCTGATACGTCCAGCATACCTCCCGGTACACCTTCAACCGCTTACAGAACGCTCCCCTACCACTCAGAATAAATTCTGAATCCGCAGCTTCGGTGCATAGTTTAGCCCCGTTACATCTTCCGCGCAGACCGACTCGACCAGTGAGCTATTACGCTTTCTTTAAAGGATGGCTGCTTCTAAGCCAACCTCCTGGCTGTCTGGGCCTTTCCACATCGTTTCCCACTTAACTATGACTTTGGGACCTTAGCTGGCGGTCTGGGTTGTTTCCCTCTTCACGACGGACGTTAGCACCCGCCGTGTGTCTCCCGGATATTACTTTACGGTATTCGGAGTTTGCAAAGGGTTGGTAAGTCGGGATGACCCCCTAGCCTTAACAGTGCTCTACCCCCGTAAGTATTCGTCCGAGGCTCTACCTAAATAGATTTCGGGGAGAACCAGCTATCTCCCGGTTTGATTAGCCTTTCACTCCTAGCCACAGGTCATCCCCTAACTTTTCAACGTTAGTGGGTTCGGTCCTCCAGTTGATGTTACTCAACCTTCAACCTGCCCATGGCTAGATCACCGGGTTTCGGGTCTATACCTTGCAACTATTCGCCCAGTTAAGACTCGGTTTCCCTACGGCTACCCTATTCGGTTAACCTCGCTACAAAATATAAGTCGCTGACCCATTATACAAAAGGTACGCAGTCACCCAACAAGTGGGCTCCTACTGCTTGTACGTACACGGTTTCAGGTTCTATTTCACTCCCCTCACAGGGGTTCTTTTCGCCTTTCCCTCACGGTACTGGTTCACTATCGGTCAGTTGGGAGTATTTAGCCTTAGATGATGGTCCACCTATATTCAGTCAAAGTTTCACGTGCTCCGACCTACTCGATTTCACTTAAAAGGGATTTTCATGTACGGGACTATCACCCTGTATCGTGGCACTTTCCAGAGCCTTCCATTAACACCAATTAAGCTTAAGGGCTGTTCCGATTTCGCTCGCCGCTACTTTCGGAATCTCGGTTGATTTCTTTTCCTACGGGTACTTAGATGTTTCAGTTCTCCGCGTTCGCCTCGTTAACCTATGTATTCAGTTAACGATACCTGCAAGCAGGTGGGTTTCCCCATTCGGAAATCCTAGTCTCA
>NZ_JACJEW010000123.1:0-3151 GCF_014164315.1 Pseudoalteromonas sp. SG44-1 | reverse complement strand
AAATAAAGCGCTAACTGCGTTATAATTTTTTCAAGTAGAACAACTACATGTCAAAATTTACGCCTTGTTATCACTGTATTTATCTGTCGCTATAAATGGTCAGTAACTTAACACGATTGGTATAAGAGCTGTTTTATTTAACAAACACTTATAGCAAGCGCTGTTTAAAAACGCGCTCTTACACCTATACTAAATGAGCGACCTGGAAGTGGTGCTTCGTCTTTTAAGTAAGATGAATGCACGCGCGCTTCTTGATCGGTTAGATTGTCGGCTTTTAAATACAATGTCATGTCAACGTTACCTAAATCAAGGTAATAGTTAGCAGCGGCTGATAGCATGGTATAGCCGTCGGTGGTGGTTTCGTTTGCGGCAATTTTATCTTGCTTACTGTTGCGAGTGACTTCTACTTCAGTGTGCCAATTACCGTATTCATAATGTATTGAAGAACCAACACGTAATGGTGGGATCCTTGGTACGTTACCGCCTTTATCTAGTTTAGCGCGGGTATAATCCGAAAACACATCCAGACGCCATTGTTCGTTTAAGTGCCAGTCAACTTGTGCTTCAAAACCATAGAGTTTAGCATCTCCTTGCGCAAAATTTACCACAGGTAAGCCATCAGTCTCTTCATCTGAAGCTGCACCTGTATCTTGTAATTGATCATAAGCTTGGGAAGTAATAAACTCACCATCACTTAGTACAAGGTTGCTAAAGTCTTCGTAAATATAATCGTCAATTTGGTTCTGGAATATACTGATGCTGGCATTCCAGCTATCAGCGTTATAGCGATATGTAGCGTCTAAGTTGTTTGATACTTCTTTATCCATACTCTGGGCAACTTGAGCCACAGAGTAAGTACCATCACTGTTATTAACAACATCAAAAGCACCGCCTACTTCATATGTGCCTGAGCCTATGTGTGGGCCGTAGGCATAAATTTCTGATGCCGAAGGAGCTCGTTGTGAATATGCATAATTAAATGCTAATGAGTGCTTGTCGTTAATGCTCCAAACTACTCCTGCAGAGCCTGAAACCGCCGTGTAATCTTCATCTGCAAATGAGATACTATTATCGTTTGATAGCTCATCAAAAAATTGGTTATTCACTTTATGGGTTAGTTGCTCCACGCGTGTACCAAGCTGCCACAATAAAGCACCTGTTTGTTTTTCTTCCATTAAAAATGCGGCTAAACTGTCGGTTTTTGTTGGTGGTGTGAAGGCTTCTTCGCCAATCGCTTCAAAATCACTTTTGTTATAATGTAAGCCCATTATACCGTGCCAACCATAAACCGCGCTGTGCTCTGCCCATAGTCTAGACTCGATACTTTCATTTTTAAAAGTAGTGCCTATTTCAGTCCCTTCAATTTCTGAGTGTTGGTAATCAGTATATGCATTTTGCCAATGCACCGATTTTATAAAACCGTCAAGATTATTCCAATCAACAACACCTTGATAGCGGTCTTGTTTTAACTTAATAATTACGCCATCTTCACCCGGTAAACCGTATTCTGAGTCCATTGAGCCATAGGCAAAAGCGACGCGTGTATCGTCAGTGATCCAGCCAGCTCCTAAGTTATAACCGTGTGCATCGATTGCTGAGTTTGAGAGTTTAGTACTGCCACCATGTTCATTAATATCAGCGGGAACAGGTATTTTATAGTCACCGGTATTACGGTTGTAAGCATCAATATGAACAGCAAAGTCGCCCGTTCCGGCATTTAAATCAGTAGATGTTGTTTTTGAATCTGCTACGTTATCGTACTGAGCAAATACTTCTCCAGTAATACCTTGTTGTCTTTCAATGGGGAGGCGGTTATCAACCACATTAACAACGCCGCCAATTGCACCACTACCATAAAGCAAAGTAGCAGGGCCGCGTAATACTTCAATTTGTGTGGCCGTAGAGGTTTCGGTTGATACTTGGTGATCGGGGCCAACGCGTGATGCATCAGATGCGCCTAATCCGTTTTGTACAACCTTGATTCGAGGTCCATCTAATCCTCGGATAATTGGGCTACTGGCAACGGGTCCAAAATAAGAGCTGTGTACACCTGGCACATTTTTTAAGGTTTCGCCAAGGGTTGCTGCTTGGTGCTGATCAAGCTCTTCGCCACTAAGAATTGATACTGGGGTGCTTGATTCAAGTACGGTACGTTTAAGCGGTGAAGCTGTAATAACAATTTTTTCTAAATCGCTTTCATCTTTTTGTATTTGTTTCTCTGCTGCCATTGCGTGTGTACTGATAGCAGTTAATACCGCCAAAACTAATGGTGAATACTTAATTTTCATTATTTAATCTCTAAAATTTGCACTAAAACTGGCTGCTTACCCAATGGCAAACAGTCTTTATAAAACGGTTTTTTAACAGTGAACTTTAAAGAGTATTCGGTGGGTCACGATTACCTGAAAACGCAACGATTGCGCTAAATTGAGGAGAGTGTAAGGCTAAAACAGCGCTGTAGCGGTTGCTTTCAGGTTCAAATATACTGGTGGTAGGAGATATTAAATCGTCAAAATCAAACGAACTTATGCAGAGTTGGCACTCTGTGCTGCTTTGTACTGCGTGAACAGTTGAGTGCCACTGTGAAAAAACACTGAACAGCAGTAAAAGCACCATTAAATATTTTAATAGCGTTTTATTGTGTCTGAGTGAGTGTAAATTCATGTGTTTCATCAAGTGATAGTATAACGTTGTTTTTTTTGCAATGTCGAGAGCTGAATAAGTAAAATAATCTGTTTAATTATAAGTTTTTACTTTGTTATTTATAATCAGTGGTTTATGTTTTATTTTGATAAATAAAACCTCTAGATCAGACATCAATCAGGGAATAGGCCTTGCTTAGTTAGTTTGCCATTTTTTTATCAGTTCAACGCTTTTACCCAAAAACGATAATTTATAGGCTGTCGTTATGAGTGACAACGTCACTAGCGATATAGACTGAGCAGCCATATTTGCTTGCTTTTAAAAGTAAGTTTGCATTTTAGGTAATTTCAAGGTGGAGGTTAGATATTTAAAAATCATACCAATCATACCAATCTGCCAAATTATGTGATCTAATTAGCACACTGATACTTATCTACTTTTACTAAATTGAACTTAGAAAAATCCAAGCAACTTTTAGCTTTATCACGTAAAGAGCCTAATGCGAGAA
>NZ_JACJEW010000122.1:0-3341 GCF_014164315.1 Pseudoalteromonas sp. SG44-1 | reverse complement strand
TGGAGTATCTGCAAATACAAATCTAGCAGTCAGTGCTGGACAGTCATTACAGCTTAGGGCTGTGGCTAATACTGTTGCATTTCCGTACACCGAAGACGGGGTGCCAATAGCTGGCTCACGCTCTGTATCTATTGTTGTAACGGGTAGCAACTAAATTAATTAATAACGAGGACTAAACAATGGCAGCATTTACAGCCAGTCAAGCAAGCGTGACCAACGGCTCTAAAGTGGTCACAATCAACAGCGGTGAAAGTATCGCTAACATTAGACAGGGTGACTTTTTATTCTTAGTTGGCTTTTTAGTTGAGATAAATCGCGGCTATGTTGGCGCAGCCAGCCAGCAGTACATAGAGCTTGTTAAAAACTGGGCTAACAGTAGCCAGTCGAGCCAACCCGCTGTTGTAATACCCACAACCGGCGATTTTAGAGCCGCCGTGGATGCCATTAACAACGCCAATAAAAACGTCAATGACAACTTTGTGGCCATGCAAGATTGGCAAACAAAAACAGGCACAGTCACGTTCACTAATCAAGACGGAACTACAACAACGGTTAAAACGCTTAAGCAAATTGAAGCAGATAACGAAGCACAAATGGATGCGTACCACCCCTTTCCGTGGGCCATGCGAAAAGTCGAGTTTGAAGCTCGCCGCGCAGCGAATAATGAAAAATACGCTGCCAGCGGGTTTGTGCATTTGGGTAAGCACTATGTAAATTCCGCAGAATTTATAAAAGAAGGTATTACCTGTTTTTCTAGCTTCTGGGATGAGCCTAACAAAAACAGGTTCTGGATGGGACGAAGTTCCCAGGCATCTAGTGTTGGAGGTTCATCAAAAACAGACTCAGCAATTTTAAATATTGCGGGTGTTATAACAAATTTAGAGTCTCTCGCAGATGATTACGCTGAAACTTCAAGGTTAACCACGGTAAAACTACCACCTGTGGAGGATGGTACCCGCACATGTGATAGTGCAACGGGTGTATCAGTCACACACGCGACAGCAGCTATCGCGTTCGCAAGTGAAACTGCTACTAACAAAGTAGTCACTAATCGTGTTGATATGTGGGGTTTTGAAGCTTTCTTACGTGAAATTAATGCTGCTGACCCGTTTGTTTATAAGCATGGCTTAATTCAAAGTTTAGCAACGAGTATTAATGGTGTTCCAACCGTTGATGATAATGTACGCCCAATCACGTATTTCGCTTGGTACGAGGGCGATACAACTAGCCGAGGTAAAGGCGTAAACTGGCAAACTGCAACAGAATCACAGCGCATTGCAATAGCAAGTGACGCTGATAACAAAATCTATTTTGATGATGCAACCGGTAAATTTTATCAAATGAGTATTCGGGGACGAAGCTTTGCTGGTACTGGTAATGGGGATTGGTTAACGCTGGACTCAAACATTGATAAGGATATTGCCCCACAACTAGAGACTGTGGTTGTGGCGGCACAGGGTATTGCAGATTATAGAGCGCCCTATGTATCAGTAAGTACTAGACAAAATTCATACAGAGGATTTACTACTACGCTTAACGATGATCCGCAATTAGGTGTATATACTGTAGTTTCATCAAGTACAAACACGGCCATAAATGGAGAGTGCTATTTTCTGGTTTGTGGCACTGTAAGCCGCCGAAACACGGGTTTATATCACGAATCATTCAATAATTCCGGTACAGCTAAAGCAAGTGATAATAAAGAGTGGCATGAAACAACACAAATATTTACATCAAAATCAGATTGTTTTGATGTAGCTAAATTACTGGCTAGTTCTGGCTCTATTGCAAGCGCTAAAAGTGGCGCTCCAGATGGACGTTTCTACGATGCAATCTATGCCAGCGGCGCAGGTGGTGTATGTCGTGATATGCGTTATAGCGCTTATGGTTTGAGTCCCGACGATTTTACAGCAAAGGATGCGGCCATAAAATCAGCAGAATATCGTGGTCGTGAAAAAGCTATAAAAAGTAAAGTTATAGATACTGACTATTGGTTAGGTTCTAGTCATAGTAATAAATTAACAAAATGGATAAATTACTCTGGTGATTTGATCGTATATCTTGCAGGTAACACACTAAAAATACGTGTTGGTGATAATCTTATAGTTATTGATAAGACCAAAGATATTGTTTTTAAAATGAATAATATCTATACCATCGATGCATCTACTGCTAGATGTAAACTCACGGATGTTACTTCTTTAAAAGGTGCGTTTCCTGAAGTGTCAGGCGCAAATTCTAACGTTATTTATTTGGTCCATGAGGCAAAAATTCTTCCTTCGGTTTCGGGTGACTTCCTTCACACGGACATTATTGGAGATCCATCTAATATTCTGCTTTGTGATGATTTAAAAGATGGTTGGGCTGGTCTTTGGGTCCCAGTAATACCCGATGGGGTGAGTTCTGAATTTCCTCTATCACGACCAAGATCATCTGAAATATCCTCTCAAAAAAGAATTTATACCTCTAATAATGGACAGGATTGGACCGTTGGAACCGTGCCGATTGACATTCAGAAAAACGAAACCGTGGGTCAAGCTTATCCAGCGGGTTATATAGGCTTGCTAACATATAACACCAAAGCATCATTAGTAAAGAGCTCGATTAATACTGAAATTTATGGGGGGTTAGGTTATGTATTTGCTAGCTCAAGAGCAAAGGATGCCTCAGGTAGGGTTTTAGGATATTCACTAACCAAGAGAGTTAACAAGAGTTTAACGGGCTCAGTTCTGGGCAGTGATCAAGGTAATCACTCATTAACGTACATTCAAGGAGGAGATGGATATACAACTAACAAGTTATTAGGATTTAATAGTTGCGTTAGTCAGCACACCCCTATAGCTATAGTGGCACCACAATTTCAAAGCCCTGCATTCAAAGCCCTGAACTACAACGTAGTCGAAAACCAGCAAGGCTATGTTCAATACGCAGCGACAGAACTTAAACACAACGGAGTTGATTGGGGCGATGACGGCAAAATTCACATCGTAGATAATCAATCAACAATGCTAGACGAAAACGGTAATACTGTTTTAGTCGTTACAGCTCGCTGTGTAGAACCGCTTGGATGGATTAAAAATGACAAATAACATAACCCCAATTTTAGATTTTATCGTCCTAGACGAAAACGAAGCCCCCGTTCTTAATGAGCAGGGTTTACCGACACTTGCACAAGGGCCAATAGTAAATGACCTGTCGCAACTTATAGCAAAGGGTAAAGTTGAGCATATTGAAAAATTTGCCGAAATTGCCGCACAAGGCGAGCAATGGCAATGGGCGCGTAGCTACTACGAGTACTTAGTAGAGCTAAACCAAGTCAACGAGTTTAACGCTAACTTGCC
>NZ_JACJEW010000121.1:0-3383 GCF_014164315.1 Pseudoalteromonas sp. SG44-1 | reverse complement strand
GGCAAGTTAGCGTTAAACTCGTTGACTTGGTTTAGCTCTACTAAGTACTCGTAGTAGCTACGCGCCCATTGCCATTGCTCGCCTTGTGCGGCAATTTCGGCAAATTTTTCAATATGCTCAACTTTGCCTTTTGCGATCAACTGCGCCAGGTCTTTTACAACAGGCCCTTGTGCAAGTGTCGGTAAACCCTGCTCATTAAGAACGGGGGCTTCGTTTTCGTCTAGGACGATAAAATCTAATATTGGTTCGAGTTTATTTCTCATTTTTAATCCATCCAAGTGGTTCAACGCAACGCGCAGTACCGACCAAAACAGTGTTACCGTTTTCATCTAGCATTGTTGTTTGATTGTCTGCTATGTGAATTTTACTATCATCGCCCCAGTCTGTACCGTTGTGTTTCAGCTCTATATACGCGTAGTTAATAAAGGCTTGCTGGCTATCAACAACATTATAACTAAGGGCCTTGAATGCTGAACTTGCGGCTGTCGTTGGTGGGGCGATCCCTATCGATGAATGCTCACTAATAAATGTACCTATTGATATTAATTTTTCAAATCCATCACCAAATTGGGTTTTTGTCAGAGGGAGAATCTCATGGTCTTTACCAACCGCTGATGAATTTTGGCTTTTTAATACTTTTGAGATAAGTGAATAACCTAGTATTCTCGCCGTTTCAGCTCTTGCCCTTGAACTTATAAACACCGGTCCCATGCCTTCCAAAAAACCGTATGGCGCGACATTCAATGCCTTTTTAGTTACATTAGCTTGAGTTTGATATTGCCAGATAGTCAACTGATTAGCGGGCATATCAGTCACTGTAACTGTGTTTCGTAATGAGCTACTAATTGCGGTGAGATCTTTAGTCCATGTTGCACCATTGTCTAACGTGTATGTGCAAGTGATATCGGTTCCGATGCCCGTATAAGGACGTGTCAATTCAAACAAGTCTTTTATACCGTCTGGAATATCATGTATCCAATTTCCCACCCATCCATTTTTTAAATCATCACAGAGTAATATCTCAGCAGGGCCACCTTGTACGTCTGTATGGTACAAGCCATCACCTATTGAATTATCCAAATTTGATTCATGGATAAGGTAGACCGTTCCAGAGGCAGAACCGCTACCAGTTGGGAAAACTCCTTGAAGTGGGAATACATCAGATAGTAGGCATTTGACTGTAGATACATTGCAATCATAGAGATTTGAAAGCCTGAAGATAATGTTTTTTGTAAAATCTATGACTATCAGACTATCCCCATTACCTATACCGAGATCAACTGAGTTTAAATATACAACAACATCTCCTTGATAGTTTATCCATTTAGATAATTTGTTACTATGATTAGAAGATAGCCAGTACCCAGAATCTATTACTTTACTAACCTTCAAATTATCTAACCCACGATAAGTGCCTGATATTAATGAGCGATTAGAATTTTCAAAATCCTCTTTTTTTAAACCAGAGGAGCCGTATCTCATATCTCTACAGACACCGCCTTGGCCGCTGGAGTAGATTGCATCATAGTAGCGACCGTCTGATCGGCCTGATATATTTCCGATAGAACCGGAATTTGGACTGGAATTGTTCACTGAAATTTCAGTGAAGCATTGTAGCTTGCTAGACAAATTAGGTGCATTGTTACCATACCAAAATGAACCGCCCTGATTAGTGCCTTCAAAGAGACTTGCACCTAATGGGTTAAAGCTAGGGTGATACGCCCCCTTATTAAGCCTGTTAACTGTGCCGCACACAAGGAAATGGCATTCACCCGCAGATCCATATAGTGTGTCATTTGTCCCATCACCTGACACCCTTACTTTGTAAGCCCCTTTCTCTATTATTCCCTCTCTGACTAATTCTGGACTTGCTGCTGAAACGTACAGTGCAAATTGACTATCATACCTGTATCCATCATCCGTATTTCGAACACCTTGTGGTTGAACTCCAGCCCCTTTTGTACCAGATTTATAAGTTAGATAGGTGCTCACAGAATCAATTCTGTCCCAGTCTTGATTGGTTAGTCCAAAAAAGCTACGCCCACGCACACACCATTGATAAAACTTACCCGTTGAATCATCAAAATAGATATTGTTATCAGGATCACTTGCTATTGCTATGCGTTGTGCTTCTGTGGCTGTTTGCCAGTTAACACCTTTACCCGCACTTGTTGTGTCACCTTCATACCATGCAAAATAAGTGGTAGGACGCACGTTATCTGTCACCGTTGGCACACCATTAATACTTGTAGCTTGGCTTTGAATTAGACCATTGGCATATACAAACGGGTCAGCATCGTTAATTTCACGTAAGAATGCCTCAAAACCCCACATATCTACTCGGTCTGTAACTACCTTGTTAGTTGTGGTTTCGCTGGCGAATGCAATTGCGGGTGTTGCATGTGTTATTGAAACACCCGTGGCGCTATCATAAGTACAAGTACCATCTTCGGCTGGGGGAAGTTTTACTTTAACCCGACCATTATGGATAACGGAGAGTCGCCCTAACATGGTTGTGACTCCACTAATATTTAATTGTGGATTTGATGTTTTAGAATCCCCTGTCGAACTTTCTGTATTGGACCTACCTAAATAAAATGAATTAGCATCCTCTGGTGTATAAGTTGGCATCCACAACCCTTGATTAACAACATTAGAACCATCACCAATATCATACTGTTTACCTAAATGCACAAACCCACTGGCCGCAAACTTTTCATTGTTCGCTGCGCGGCGGGCTTCAAATTCTACCTTACGCATTGCCCACGGAAATGGGTGATACGCATCCATTTGTGCGGCGTTATCTGCCTCAATCTGTTTGAGGGTTTTAACTGTTGTGGTGGTGCCGTCTTGATTGGTAAACGTGACGGTGCCTGTTTTTGTTTGCCAATCTTGCATGGCCACAAAGTTGTCATTGACGTTTTTATTGGCGTTGTTAATGGCATCCACGGCGGCTCTAAAATCACCGGTTGTGGGTATTACAACAGCGGATTGGCTCGACTGGCTACTGTTAGCCCAGTTTTTAACAAGCTCTATGTACTGCTGGCTGGCTGCGCCAACATAGCCGCGATTTATCTCAACTAAAAAGCCAGCTAAGAATAAAAAGTCACCCTGTCTAATGTTAGCGATACTTTCACCGCTGTTGATTGTTACCACTTTAGAGCCGTTGGTCACGCTTGCTTGACTGGCTGTAAATGCTGCCATTGTTTAGTCCTCGTTATTAATTAATTTAGTTGCTACCCGTTACAACAATAGATGCAGAGCGTGAGCCAGCTATTGGCACCCCGTCTTCGGTGTACGGAAATGCAACAGTATTAGCCACAGCCCTAAGCTGTAATGACTGTCCAGCACTGACTGCTAGATTTGTATTTGCAGATACTCCA
>NZ_JACJEW010000120.1:0-3393 GCF_014164315.1 Pseudoalteromonas sp. SG44-1 | reverse complement strand
GGGGCGATTAACTCTTTGTTACTTACATGGATGTAAGTAAGGGGCGTGAGCAGGACGCGGAAGCTTTGCTCAATTTTTACTTAGCCCACTAGGTTACAAATCTCGCGCCGTGATTAAATCGCCCCGAGGTTGAACAAATTTTAATCCTTAAAGGTCAACAGGCCCTAATTTTGAGTAATAGCAAATGCTGTTTTTTTGTACATTTTACTTTAGTTATTTATTTTTGGGCCGATACTTAAGTAAGCAAAAATAGGAGTCGGATCATGAAAATTGGCAACTTTGGCTTTGTTCCAAACAACAACGTCAATAAATACAGTAACAAAGCTGCATTACAGCAACCTACAATACAGTCGCCTCAAGATAGTTACCAGCAACGTGGTAAAGAATTAGCAGCAAAAGTGTTAGGTGACAAAATGGCTGAGGCCTTAGGCTTACCTGTCGCGGAAGAGAAAAAAGACAAGCCACTATTTGATTTTGAAGAAATCGTCAAAAACGTTTTGGACTTTGTAACTGGTGCCGTTAAGAAAGCGCAAGTCAATGGAGCCGATAATGAAAAACTCAAAGGTATGCTTAGTGATGCACGCAAAGGTGTGCAAACAGGTATTGATGATGCCTATGGTGAATTAAAAGATACCGGTATTCTAAACGACGAAATTGAGCAGGGCATAGAAAAATCCAAAGAAGGTATTTTTAATGGCCTGGATGAGTTTGAAGAGGATTTATTTAACCCTAAACCGGATTCTGTCAGTGTTACTCAAGCACAGTATTTAAGTTTAAGTAATAATGCTCAGTATAACTTCACCACTGCAGAAGGTGACGAAGTGAGTATTAGTTTTGCTGATGCATTTAAACAGCAATCAGCCAGTAGTTATCAGCGTAATGGTCAAAATGAAGGCTATGCCAGTGCATCATCACAATCGCGGGAGTTATCATTTAGCATGTCAGTAAATGGTGACTTAAACGAAGATGAACAAAAGGCTATTAATGCAATGATGGAAGACTTGCAAAATGTTAGTAAAACATTTTTTGGTGGTGATTTGGAACAAGCCTTTGAACAAGCACAAGAGCTCAACTTAGGCAACGAACAGCTCGTCGCGTTTTCAATGGACTTAAAGCAAACTAAAACGTTTGCAGCAATAAAAGGCTATGAAGAGAATAAACCAACACCAGAGAAAGCTGTGGCTGAAAAAATAGCTCCATTTAATGACGATCTAAAAAATGCCTTTAATAAAGCGGGTGATCTTGGTTTGCAAAATGAACTGTCAGGCATTTTACAATGGTTAAATCAAGACCAAGAGGAAATAGGCAAATTAGTCGACTATACAAAATCGATGTTTGAGCAAATGAATAAATTGCGCTCAGCAGCACTAGAGAGTGAAGCATAAGCTTTATTTTCAGTACACCGCGTGGCAAACTGCTCAGCTTAGTTATTATAAGGAGCGAGTTGTTTGTCACCTCATATCATGGTTTTTGATTCGGGCATTGGTGGTACCACAGTGCTGAAGCATATTCAGCAATACATACCTGATGGCCGTTATAGTTATTTTATGGATAACGCCTACCTACCTTATGGAAAGCTGAGTCAACAAACCATAATTCAGCGCCTCAGCGGATTATTAATTTTTATAGAAACACAACAATTACACGTTGATGTGTTAGTTATTGCTTGTAATACCGCATCTACTTCAGCACTGAGCGCACTTCGCGAATTAACCACGATACCGATCGTCGGTGTAGTACCTGCAATTAAACCCGCCGCTTTATTATCTAAGTCACAGCATATTGCCTTATTGGCCACACCAGCAACAGTACAAAGTAGTTATACACAACAGTTGATAAGCCAGCATGGTCAAGCTGTCACAGTACATTTATATGCTAGTGTTGAACTTGTAACGTTGGCGGAACAAACATATCGAAGTAAAAAGATTATCCAAGACAAACTAGTTGCAGAGCTCGATAGTCTCGCTATTGATAATAGAGTGGATGTAGTCGTGTTAGGTTGTACGCATTTCCCAATTTTAGCAAAAGGTTTGAATGAGTATTTTAACAGCACTGTATTATTACTTGATTCCGGCGTAGCAATAGCCAAACGGGTGTGTGCAATACTCAAAGAGCATAATATAGCTTGCAGTGATGAGCTTGATGTTAATTGTACAGGCAAGAAAAAGCCGCTACGTTATTACGCAACGGCTTCTATTTATGTTGATAAGCAACCGGTGGAGCTAGTTACGCTGATTGATCCGATTCAGAACGAAAAGAGTTAGATTCATCATCTTGTTTTTGTTTTGCTTCACGAACTTTCAATGTACGTTGTTGGAACTCGCTATCGTTTAATTTTGCAATAGCATTATCAGCATCTAGCTCTGCCATTTCAACAAAGCCAAAGCCACGACGTTTGCCAGTATTTTTATCCTTTAATAGGCGTACATTAAACACTTTACCTTGTTCTTCAAATAAAGCGCGAACTACACCTTCATTTGCACGATAAGGAAGATTGCCCACATAAAGTGTTTTTGTTTTTACTTCGGCTTCTTCTACATCGCCAGATGACATTGCAGCTATAACTACACCACCAATTAATAAACCAGCACCAAATAACAGTGCATGACTTAATTGTAGGCTCGAAGGCGCAAAATTAACTATAACGAAACCAATAACAGCAAGGATAACTGAAGAGATAAGAGATTTTTGATCGGGTAATTTCATTTTGATCTACCAATAAACAGGAAATAAACATTAATTTAACATTGTGAACTTGCTATCTTAACGCGATAAATGAACATAGCAATGATATTTATGTGAAATAATTTAATTTACATCAAAAAAGACTCGAAAAAGCATCGATTGAGTGTTCTTTTAAAGCGTTTTGCATGCTTTTTGAGCGAACAGTCAAAAGATTGAAAAAAAGTGTTGATCTGTTTTTGGATCTCCCTATAATGCGACCCCACTGAGACAGGAAACGCCAACGCATAGCGAGGCACGAACAACTCAGAGAGTTAAATAAAACTTAGGTTTTAAATATTCGCAAGAAAGTTTAAAGCTAAGTGTTGACTCGAAAAATAAAGGGTGTATTATACGCATCCCTAGCGACAATGTCGCAACGTTCTTTAACAATATAAAGCAATCATCTGTGTGGGCACTCGTGCAGATTGAGTTCTAACAGCCAAGCTTAGTTTACTAAGTGAGGCAAACAAATTTAGAGTCTCAATTGAAACTGAGTGACCAACAGCAATAACTTACTTAGGTTTTACTTAAGGAAAGAGTTGCAGCACAGTCAATTCAATATCGAAAGATATTAAATAAATTCAGAATTCATTGAGCTGTCGAAAGACAAAAAACTTTTAATTGAAGAGTTTGATCATGGCTCAGATTGAACGCTGGCGGCAGGCCTAA